>QNYF01000062.1 GCA_003978695.1 Desulfobulbus sp.
CAATGAAGATGCTATGAAATGTATTCTGATAACAAAGCCGGATACCGTCACAAGGCGTCATAAGGCAAATTATTAAACGCCAGTCAACCGATCTGAGATGCAAGCTCAGACAAGGTATGAATAAATTTTTCTGAACGATGGAAATTATCACGCAGTTTTTGTGGTGTTTCTGCGAGAGAACCAAACGTTTCAACAAAATATCCGTTAATAAAATCGTGATGCAGATCCCGGGATTTTGCGAGCATGGGAGCCGCATTTTTCCTGACCTGCGAATCCAGCATCAACAAACGATTTTTCTTTTTCTTCCGAGAGCAGCATGGCCACCATTGCTTTCAATCCGCCATCGTTGACGTAAGATGTAAATCTTGCAAAATCCTCTTCGGTCAATTCATCAGCACCGCCAAACATTTTGACGATTTTAAATATGAACGCCACCAGGCTGCTGCTGCTGACCTCCTCAAAAAACTGTTGATGATTTGAAATAACCTTACCGGTCTCAGCAAGTAACTCGTTAAATTCTGCCTGCTCCTGCCCCGGATACATCGAATATAACGGCGACAACACTTCATTCTGAATTGTTTTAACCTTACTGCTCACTGTAAACGGATTAATCACCTGCCTTCCTCCCACTTTTCGTTTGTAACATATAAAAACACACGGAGATTCTACCTCAATTCTCAAAATACACAATCATTCTGCTTTCCTATAAGAGCACAATATTTCAAAAAGTCATCAACGCCCTTTCGCCGGTTTATTAAACGTGTAACTCTTCAGCCCCCCAACCAGGCGCCAGACATATATTTCAAAAATGATAGAATCTCAGCACGTCGGGACTTTTCCATTTTGAAAATGTACATCTGACCAGTCACAGGACAATGGTTGTGGTAGTTTTTCGCCGCTCACTGACGAGTGACTGAAACGTTTACTCTTTGCAAGGGGGGACCGTCCTGAATCGGTTATAAAGCCAATTTCGCGCACATCTATCCACCGAAAAAATGGTGCATTTTACCCAAAAAATAGATTTTTTCACCGTCGCCAACAAAAAATCACAAATAAAACAAACCGCCCTTTGAGATAATTCCTTTAAAGAGTCCACTTATGAGACACAAGGCCGAATTTGACTAGACAAGACATCATCATCTTGATATAATTAACTTTTTCTCACAGCATCAGGAGCTACGTATTCACTTGCAGGAACGCTTCCCAATAAAGTATCAGCCCAACTGAACATAACTATTTTTTTTTCAAATTTTACTTATTGCTGGAGTTCGATTAGCGTAGGCCACAATGTAGGGAAGACAACACATTTCATCACTTTATCAAGTACAACAGTCGTAGTGAATTCATCATAGCCTTAATCACACAGCTGTTACAGGAAACATTGAAAATGAACCCGATCCATGCCCAACATCAAGCTGCTGAGATATTGACTCAAATGCAGCCAGACCCGGCCCTTGTTGCCGATGTGTACTCAATGGCATCAATGTTGATTTACGGAATAATCTTTGCTGTTCTCCCTTTACTGGCCGGTCTTTTACTGGCTCCCCGTGAGACAGCGCCATTACTCGGTGCCATCTACGAATGCGGCATGCCAGCGTTTGGCCGGGCAAGAGCCGCCAAATTCGGAATTTTTTATTATTTATATGCCCTGATTTTCATCGTTTTTGAAGTTGATGTTCTCTATCTCTTTCCCATTGCAAAGATTTACAGAGAACATGTTGGCATGGTGGGTTTTTATGAAATTTTATTCTTTGTCATTGTACTGTTCCTGGCCGTAGCCTACGCCTGGACAAAAGGAGTCTTAAAATGGGAAAGGGAAGCGTTGTCCCTCCACTGATACATTTTGCCCAGCTTGAAAAGGTTTTAAATCATGCCAGGGCAAATTCGCTCTGGCCGCTGACCTTTGGCCTTGCCTGTTGTGCCATTGAAATGATGGCTGCCGCCGGACCAAAATTTGACCTTGACCGTTTTGGCGCAGGAGTATTCCGTGCCTCTCCCCGACAGGCAGACGTTATGATTGTTGCCGGGACTGTAACGCATAAAATGGCCGACACGGTGAAAAGGCTGTATCTGCAGATGCCCGCACCCAAATGGGTCATCGCCATGGGCAACTGTGCCATATCCGGAGGACCGTTCAAACTTGACGACTTAAACTACTCAGTTGTTGAAGGAGCAGACCAGATTGTTCCGGTTGACATTTATGTACCGGGCTGTCCTCCCCGCCCGGAGGCGCTCATAGAGGCATTTCTCCAACTTGAAGAAAAAATCAGTGGCAGCCGCAGATTTCCGGAAGCACCGGTTGTAGAGCTGCCAAAAATTCCTTCAGAAACAGCGTAAAGACACCATGTCCCTCATTGAAACAGCACTGAATAAACACTCTCTTTCTCCGGAGCCTCTGGAATATTCCGCAACCGGCCTGCACGCAAAAATCGTCATAAAAGGTGACCAACTCAAACCAATATGTCGTTCTCTGTACTCTGCCGGTTTTTTTCTGGAAACAGTCACGGCTGTTGATAATCTTTCTACAGAAATCATGCAGGGTCTCTGGTTTTTCAATCATTACAAGGAAAGCTCCAGACTCATGATTGTTATCGAAGCCAGCAGAAAAAATCCGGTTTTTCCATCCATTGGTGTTTTATATCCCGGAGCAATCTGGCATGAACGGGAAGCTGCTGAATTCTTCGGCATTACCTATGAAGGCAGCAAGGACCAACGGGGTCTGCTCCTGCCTGAGGATGTCAATTTCCATCCCTTACGTAAAGATTTCAAACGCCCCGAACATCAGATAACAGGTATCCACTAATGTTTGAATCTCAAACTGCGCCAACATATCATCTGGAAACGGTCGAAGAACAGGAAAACGATTTTATCCTGAATCTTGGACCACAGCATCCCGGGACCCATGGAGTTCTGCGTGTTATTCTGCATATGGACGGCGAGTACATACTGACCGCTGACCCCGTACTTGGATACGGCCACCGTATGCAGGAAAAAATAGCAGAAAACATGACATGGTCCCAGGTACTGCCCTATATGGCCCGCATGGATTACCTCAGCGCGTTATCCTACAATCAGGCGTGGGTCTGTCTTGTTGAAAAGATGTGTGAGTATGAAGTCCCGCGCAGGGCAGAGTATATCCGGGTACTCACCACAGAGCTCAACAGAATCTCCAGCCACCTGCTCTGGTTTGGTGCCTTCCTTCTTGATCTTGGTGCGTTTACCCCGTTTCTGCATGCCTTTGAGGATCGTGAAACACTTCTTGACCTGCTGGAATCACTGACAGGCTCCAGGCTGACCTACTGTTTTTTCCGGTTTGGTGGAGTCGGTGCTGATGTAGACGCTGCTTTCCTGCGGGGCGCGCAGGACTTTGTTAAGCAGATGCACACCAAACTGCCAAGGTACCATGAGCTGGTGACCGGGAATGTTATTTTTCGTGAACGAACCCGGGACGTCGGCGTCATTCTCCCCTTTGATACCTGGGGTTACGGTTTAAGCGGCCCGGTGCTGCGTGGTTCTGGAGAACAGTACGATGTACGGACCAGTGAGCCCTATTCCATTTACCCTGAACTTGATTTCAACGTCCCCGTAGAGCAGAGCGGTGACTGCCTGGCCAGATATCTTGTTCGCTTAAACGAGATAGATGAAAGCCTGAAAATCATCGAACAAACCCTGGCTAATATGCCGGAGGGTCCGATTAAATCCAAAGTTCCTAAAATTATCAAGCCACCTGAAGGTGAAGCCTCCATGGCTGTTGAAACCCCTCGGGGGGAGTTGATGATTTATGCTGTCAGCGACGGCGGGAAAGTACCCTATCGGGTCAAATACCGGGTCCCCTCCTTTGCCAACCTCAGTATTTTTTCCAAGATGGCAAGAGGTCAGCTGCTGGCCGACGCACTGGCAATTCTTGGCAGCCTGGATCTTGTTATTCCGGAGATTGACAGATGATTACAGAAATATCAATCATGCGAACCCTGCTGTCTATCCTGGGAATCACCCTGGTAGTCGGTGTAAACGCAATATTTGTGGTCTGGTTTGAGCGTAAGGTGGCCGGCCATATGCAGTATAGACTCGGCCCCACAGAAGTTGGTCCGGCAGGGCTTCTCCAGACAGTTGCCGACGGCCTGAAGCTGGTTTCCAAACAGATTATTTTTCCCCAGTCAGCAGATAAACCCATTTTTATCCTGGCACCGATCATCTGCCTGGTGCCTGTTTTTATAGCGCTTTTACCTGTTCCATTTTCAGCTACCTGGCAGGCCCATGAACTTGATATGGGACTTCTGCTGGTCATTGCCCTGGGGTTGCTGAATACACTTGGCATTCTCCTGGCTGGCTGGGGCTGCGACAACAAATACGCACTCCTTGGCGCTTCAAGGGCTGTGGCCCAGATCCTCGCCTATAAAATTCCTCTGCTGCTCTGCATCCTGCCTATTATTCTTCTGGCAGGCACCTTCAGCCTGCGGGAAATTGTACTTGTCCAGGAACAGTCAACCTGGTTTGCCCTGTACCAGCCGGTTGGCTTTCTCATTTACCTGATCGCAATAACACTTGAAACAAATCGCAGCCCGTTTGACTTCGCTGAGGCAGAAAGTGAACTGGTTGCCGGTTTTCATACCGAATATTCAGGCATGATGTTTTCCCTGTTTTTTCTGGCTGAATATACCTACATGCTGGTGGCCTCGGCCATTGCCTCGATTCTCTTTCTTGGCGGCTGGCTGGGACCGTTTTTTCCAGGACCGGTGTGGATGCTGATTAAGATTTATTTTTTCCTCTTTTTGATGATGTGGTTTCGCTGGACCTTTCCCAGGGTCAGGGTTGACCAGATGCTCAGCTTTGGCTGGAAGATTCTGCTGCCGATTTCCCTGCTCAATTTCCTTATAACCGCCGGAGTGATGGCTGCCTTATGATGACAAGTTACGCACAAGATATCATAACCGGACTCTCAAGCCTTTTGACCGGTATGAAGGTGACCATAAAAACTATGTTCACCAAAGGACACACCGTCCAGTGGCCCAGACAGACTGCGCAACTCCCGCTTAATTTCCGCGGCCATATCAGGCTTGTGGCAAATGATTCCACGGGATTTGCAAAATGTATTGCCTGCGGGTCATGTGTTCGGGCCTGTCCCTCAAACTGTATAGAAGTCAAAGGAGAAAAACCAGAAGGTGCTAAAAAGAAGTCTCCTACCCTTTTCAGATTGGATTTCACTAAATGCAGCCTGTGTGGATTATGTGTGGAGAGCTGCCCGGTAGCCGCAATTACCTTTTCCAGGGATTACGCACTTGCTGGACTTACCTCTGAACCCTTTGCAGCAATGAACCTTCTTGATGAAGTTGCCTCACCCTTTGCAGGAGAAGAGCAATGAACTTTGAACGATTTGCCCTTGATATATATGCACTGTCCTTTACCGCCCTGCTGGTACAGATGGTTGTTGGTGCTATTCTGGCCGTGCGCTCACAAAACCTGGTCCACTGTTTTATTGGCCTGGTCATGACGCTTATCAGTGTAGCGGGACTCTATTACTTCCTTGGCAGTCCGCTGCTTGCGGTCATGCAGGTCATGATCTATGTAGGCGCTGTCTGTGTAGCCATTGCCTTTGGCCTGTCTCTCACGCATAAGACGGGCGAAGAAGGTCTGCAGGCTCCGGGGCTTCGCGGAATTGTTCCACCATTTATCACCCTTGCCATGCTTGGTTCGGTCCTGCTTGGGCTTTCCAATCGTAAATGGGTTGGCTATCCGCAAAAAATCGATGAATCACCCATTGGCCAAATGCTTCTGGGAGAGTATCTCCTGCCCTTTGAGGTTATTTCCATTTTACTGACAGTCGCCGTTATCGGTGCCATCAGTATTGCCCTTATCCGGCGGAGGAATTGAACTGATGGAATATTTACACACTCTGCCAAACAACCTGATTGTCTACGTCATTGTCGCCCACCTGCTCTTTGGTATAGGGCTTTATGGCATGATGTTCCGTTCGACCCTGATAGGTATACTGATCTCACTTGAGCTGCTCATTCAGGGTGTTGGCATAAACGTGATGGCCTTTGGCACGTTCCTGCATGTGGACCCGCTGTCAGCAAGAATCATGACCCTGTTTCTCCTGGGTATCGGCGCTGCTGAAGCAGCACTCTTTCTTGGTATTGCAGTTGCAGTATTTCGTAACTACAAAACCATTTCAATTAACAAACTGACTCGACTTAAAGGGTAGTAATGGAAGACACGATCACCTCAATCATACCTCTGCTTGCAGCCATGACCCCCATGGTTGCCGCCCTTCTGATTCCTTATTACAGGGCTGATCAGGATAAACGGGAATTGGTATCAATCATTGCCGCCTGTGTTACCTTTCTGCTGGTGTTGTCGCTTGTGCCCAGGGTCATGGACGGGCAAATTATCATCCTTAAACTGGTTGAAATTCTTCCAGGATTCAGTGTGAAATTCCGGGTGGACGGATTCGGCATTCTCTTTGCCACGGTTTCCTCGTTCCTTTGGATTTTTACCACACTCTATTCCATAGGATACATGCGTGGCTTGAACGAACACGCCCAGACCAGATACTACACCTGCTTTGCGCTCACCCTCGGTTCAGCTCTTGGAGTCGCTTTCTCCGGCAGCCTGTTCACCCTCTATCTCTGCTATGAGCTGGTCTCAATTTTCACCTACCCTCTTGTCATGCACCACGAAGACAGCGAGGGCTTTCAAGGGGCACGCAAATATCTGGTATATCTTATGGGAGCCGGAAAACTCTTTTTCCTGCCAGCCCTGGTTATTACCTATATTCTCACCGGCAACCTTGATTTCAGTGCCCAGCCGCTCTTAAGCGGAGACAGCAACCATATGATGCTGATAGCACTTTTTATCCTGTTCATGGCCGGACTTGCCAAGGCTGGACTGATGCCGCTCCACTCCTGGCTTCCCTCGGCAATGGTCGCCCCCACCCCGGTGTCCGCGCTCCTTCATGCAGTGGCGGTTGTGAAAGTTGGTGTCTTTTGTGTGGCCCGGGTAATCTATAATGTTTTTGGACCCGAGCTTATGCAGAATCTGCATCTGGTCATGCCGACTGCCTATTTTGCCTCGGCTACAATCCTTATTGCCTCAATGATCGCCCTGACCCACGACAATCTCAAGGCCAGGCTGGCGTTCTCAACCATCAGCCAGCTGGCCTATATCACCCTTGGTTTTGCTCTGGTGTCTTTAAACGGCCTGACAGGCGGCGCTATTCATATAGCAAATCATGCCTTTTCAAAAATCACCCTGTTCTACTGCGCAGGAGCAATATTTGTTGCCACCGGCAAAAAGTATGTCAGCCAGCTGGACGGTATAGGCAGAATCATGCCGTACACAATGACGGCCTTTACCATTGGTGCCATGTCCATGATCGGCATCCCTGGAACTGCCGGATTTATCTCCAAATGGTTCCTCGGTCTCGGTGCTCTTGATAATAATTCAATGCTGTTGCTGGTCTTTCTGCTCACCAGCTCCCTGCTCAATGCGGGATATTTTCTCCCCGTTGTATACCGGGCATTCTTCAGGGAACCTGCTGCGGTGGATCTGCACCTTTCAGAAGCAAAACCAGCCATGGTGATTCCGCTTGCCGTAACGGCAACTGTGACTGTTCTTCTCGGGCTCTTTCCCGGTCCTTTACTGACATTAATTCAGGGGGTAATAGGTCGATGATTGTTCGTTTTATTGCCTGGCTTCGCAGCCACATGCTCTTTGTGAAAATTGCGTGTTATATCTTTCTCGCCGGTCTTTTAATTGGTGACTTGTTTATTCCACGACATCATGCCCATTTCATCGGTGACGTTATCCCCGGTTTCTGGGCAGCATTTGGCTTTATCGCCTGTGTCCTGATTATTATTGTCTCAAAATGGCTTGGGACTGCGTTTTTATTCCGTCCTGATACCTACTACACTGATGTTGAATCATCTGAAGGTGAGATGAAATGATAGACTCTTTACACGCTGGCAGTTTCTTTTTTCATCCCGCGCTGCTCTTCTTTATCGGGGCTTGCATACTGCCCTTTTTAAAAGGCTGGGCCCGCAATATCTTTTTAATTGTGCTGCCCCTCTCCTCCCTTGCGCTTGTCATGTTTCTCGGCTATGGCATGCACTGGCAGGTGCAGGTGGCCGGTGTTGAAATTACATTTGGCAGAGTTGACAGACTCTCCCTTGTCTTTTCCCATATTTTCTGTCTTATGGCAGTCATTGGTTCTCTTTATGGCATGCATCTCAAGGAAAACTGGCAGCACATGGCTGCCTGGGGATATGTCGGCAGTGCTCTTGGCTGCACACTGGCCGGAGATTACCTGAGCCTGTTCCTCTTCTGGGAAGGGCTTATGGTCACTTCCGTCTGCCTGGTATGGCTCCGGGGAACAGAAGAAGCACTTAAAGCCGGATTCAGGTACGTGCTGGTTCATACCTTTGGTGGCCTCTGCCTGCTCTGTGGAATCTTTATTCTCTACTATAAAACCGGTGATATAACGTTTGGCCCCATGGTCAGCGGTGTCCCTGTAGCGGCATGGCTGATCATGATCGGTTTTCTGTTAAATGCGGCTGTACCGCCTCTCCATGCCTGGCTGCCCGATGCCTATGGCAGCGCAAGTATTGTCGGATCTGTCTTCATGTGTGCCTACACAACAAAAACAGCCGTTTACACGCTGGCCAGGGTCTTTGCCGGTTACGACATCCTCATCCCGCTTGGCGTAGCCATGGCACTGTATGGTGTTGTCTATGCGGTTCTTGAAAATGACGCCAGACGACTGCTCTCCTACCACATCATAAGCCAGGTTGGTTACATGGTTGCCGGAGTCGGTATAGGCACGGAAATGGCAATTAATGGTGCCTGTGCTCATGCGTATGCCCATATTCTTTATAAATCACTCCTGTTCATGGGCGTTGGCAGTGTTATTCACGTTACCGGAAAATCAAAGTTTTCTGAACTGGGCGGGCTGTGGAAATACCTGCCCTGGACCTTTGTTTTTACCCTTATAGGCGGGCTGTCGATTTCGGCCTTTCCATTTTTCTCCGGCTTTGTCTCAAAATCAATGGTTATTGCCGGGGCCTGGAACGACCACCTGAAATGGGCGGCTCTCTTACTGACCATGGCATCAGCCGGTACTTTTCTGCATACCGGACTTAAAGTCCCTTATTTCATCTGGTTTAACCGGGAAGAGCCACCTTTTGAACCTCCAAAAAAAGAAGCCCCCTGGAACATGCTGGCAGCTATGGCTATAGGCTCCTACTTCTGCATAATGCTTGGCTGCAATCCTCAATTTCTCTACAACATGCTGCCTTACCCCGTGCATTACCACCCCTATACGGCAACCCATATCATGGAGTCTTACCAAATTCTGTTCTTTACCATGTTTGGCTTTTTTCTCCTGCTTGGCAAACTCAAGCCAAAACCACTTGTCGGATTGGACGTTGACTGGTTTTACCGCAGAGGGGCTGTCCACTTCATGCGGTTTTGCCGAAATGTTCCGGCGGCAATTGACAACGGTGTTGTTACCAGGCTCCACGCAACGGTGGCTCTGCCCATGCTCAGATTATGTTCAAGAATTTCTTCATGGCACGATACCAGAGTTGTGGACGGATTTGTCGACGGTATGGCGGCTAATGTACTGAAACTGAGCCGTAACATACGGTATATCGCCCAGCCGGGATCATTATCGAAATACCTCGCAGGTATGCTCACCTTTCTGGCAGCAACAGTACTGGCCGCAGTGGCCCTTGCCCTCTATTAACACTGGTTAACAAGGTCATGCTAATTGAGGTCTTCGCCCGGGAAGACGCGTTGAAATACTTAATAAAACAATGAGATACATCTAAAAAAGAATGGAACCCATACTGCACTTACATACTTTGGGCATTTCGGTGCTCAGCATGATTATCTTCCTGCCCATTGGCGGGGCACTACTCCTGCCGCTTATCCCCGACGACAGGGCGGCCAAGATATACAGTCTTATTTTGACTATCGTTGTCATGGTGTTTTCCATCCCGCTCTACACCCGTTTTGATCCCATGATGACTGGGTTTCAATTTGTCGAGCAACATGCCTGGGTAAAAAGCATAGGGCTGACCTACCTGCTTGGTATTGACGGCATCAGCATGCCGCTTATCCTGTTGACGACCCTGTTTGGCCCTCTTGTTGTCCTGTGCTCATGGTCCTATATTACCCACAGAATCCGGTCGTTTCTAGCCTGCCTGCTCCTGACGCAGGGTATAATGGTCGGCGTCTTTGCGGCACTTGATGTCATGCTCTTTTACTTCTTCTTTGAGTCATTGCTCATCCCCATGTTCTTAATGATTGCCGTATGGGGCGGGCCACGACGTATTTATGCCGCGGTAAAATTTGTTCTTTACACCCTTGCCGGTTCGATATTTCTTTTACTGGCCCTTATCGCACTCTACCTCAAGGCTCATACGTTCAGTTATCCGACCATCATGATGCTGCAGCTCTCTCCGCAGTTTCAATTCTGGCTTTTCCTGGGCTTCCTGATAGCCTTTGCGGTCAAAGTGCCGATGTTTCCGGTACACACCTGGCTGCCGGCAGCTCATGTTGAAGCGCCAACGGCCGGTTCTGTTATTCTTGCCTCCATTCTGCTGAAAATGGGGACATACGGCCTGCTCCGTTTTAACCTGGCGCTTGCTCCCCATGCCAGTGTCAATCTTGCCCCTGTTATGATCGTTTTTTCGATTATCGCAATTCTCTATGGTGGCCTGCTCTCTCTCGCCCAGACAGATATTAAAAAACTCATTGCCTACAGCTCTGTGGCCCACATGGGATTTGCGACCCTGGGTATTTTCACTCTGACCTTTCAGGGAAATCAGGGGGCGATGCTGCAAAATATTAATCATGGCCTGACGACAGGTGGTTTATTCCTGCTTGCAGGTATGCTCTACGAGAGATCTCATTCTCGCGATCTTGAAGTCAATGCCGGTCTTGCCCGTTTGATGCCCGCATTCGCCTTTTTCCTGGGGTTGTTCAGCCTTTCCTCTCTTGCTTTTCCGGGTACGGCAAGCTTTGTAGGAGAATTCTTGATTCTGGTCGGGGCTTTTAAGCTTGACTGGCGCATCGGAGCCTGGGCAATACCCGGCGCTCTTCTTGCGGCAGCATATATGTTCAGAATGTTCCTGAAACTCACCTGGGATGCCAAAGGCAATGCATCTTTTGCCCGCGATCTTAATTTCCGGGAATGGATAACGCTTGCCCCGCTTGCGATACTGGTAATTAGCTTTGGTTTTTATACCAAACCACTGACCAACATAATAGATCCCGCTCTACAAGGACTCCTTGCAAGGCTTCCGATTGAAGGAGGGTCACAGATTGCAGTACATGTGCACACACTGGTACAGTCAATCTTTCATTAAATTTTAAAAATATTTACCAATGAACCGCAAATCCTTACAGGTCCCCCGACGCGATACACAGGAGTGCATGCCTGTTGTCTTCCGTTCGTTACCCCCCACATCTCTACGAACGGGTCCTTCCCAAGACCGTCGGCAGGCTGCCTCCTTCGGGGTACCTGTAAGGATTTGCGGTAGTATAGATTAGTGTCTGTCCAGAAATGAGGATTTTCGTTCAAGGTCAAGGAATGCGAAAAAAATAAGCACAGGCATATGACTGATATTCCGAGCATTATTTTTTGAGCATGACGCAGAGATTGGGCGAAAATACCATTTATGGACAGGCACTAGATTAATCAGATTTGCATGCCTTTTCATTGACACACTGGTCTACAGGAGTTTTGAGTGACTAATTTACAAGCAATTTTACCTGAGCTCGTTCTTGGATGTGCCGCGACCTTTTTCTTTGGCTGCAGCCTGTTCAACGTGAGCAAAAATATCCAACGATTTGCCGTTGGCTGGTCAGCGCTCGCACTGCTGGGTGCTGTTCTCGCCATGCCTGCCAATGCTGATTTTTTTCACAACGCCTATAGTGTTGATGCTTTCAGCCGTTTTTTCGCACTCTTTATCACCGGCGGCCTGCTCGTTGTCATGGTGATCACCAGACGCATGGAGGATATCGACCAGCAATCATTGAGTGATTTATATTTCTTCATGATCATTTCAACACTTGGCCTTGTCATGGTGACGGCGGCAACTGAGCTGCTGACCCTGTTCATTGCCCTTGAAATCTCCTCATACCCTCTGTACATAATAACTGCCTACCGCAAAGGCCTCGGCTATCAATTTGAGGCAACTGCCAAGTATCTTGTTTTTGGCGTCGTTTCAACAGCACTTATGGTCTACGGCATCAGCTACCTGTACGGCGGTCTGGGCTCGACCTTTTTACAGGATATTGTTATAGCTCTGCCAGCACACCTCCATGATCCACTGACCCTGGTTGGTGTTATTCTCTTTATGGCCGGGATTCTCTATAAACTGGCAGCGTTTCCCTTTCATTTCTGGGCCCCTGATGTCTATTCCGGTGCGGCTGCCGAAGTTGTTGCCTTTGCGGCCAGTGTGCCCAAACTCGCTGCTGTTGCACTCCTTGTCAGGGTCGGAGCTGTTTTTATTGACTTTGAAGTGCTTGCTCCTGCTCTTGCCCTGCTTGCTGTTCTGTCCATGACAGTGGGCAACCTCATGGCCCTTGCCCAGAAGGAACTCAAACGCCTCCTTGCCTATTCGGCAGTATCTCATGCCGGATACATCCTACTCGGTATTTTAGCAGCATCCCATGGAGGCCTTAAGCCCGCATTGTTTTATACGGCAGTCTATGCCGTCATGTCCCTTGCCGCCTTTCTGGTTGCTGTTCAAATGGCAGAACAAGGAAAACATGACATTCCCCTGGAAGATCTCAAAGGCTTGTGGCAAAAGGCGCCATTGCTTGCCATTGTCTTTGCAATAGCCCTGGTATCACTTGCAGGATTACCGCCTACAGCCGGATTTACCGGCAAGCTGATGCTGCTCACGGCCGCCTGGAAAGCCGGCTGGTTCTGGACCGTTGTCTTTGGTGTGCTCAACTCATTACTTGGTCTCTTTGTCTATCTTAATATCCTCCGGATCAGCCTGGTGGGAGAGGGAACAGATACAATAAAAATGAGTACCCCACCACTGCTTGGAACGACAGCTTCAGCTCTTGGTGTTTGTCTGCTGGGCCTGGGTTTTTATCCAAACGGACTCCTGGCCATGGCCAGAAAAGCCTTGGAAGCATTGCTCTCTATGTAATTTTTATACTCGAATTCATTAAAAAAGGGGCAAGTCGCAGAACATGCGACTTGCCCCTTTTTTTACATGCTCTTGTTTAACAACCAGCATGCTCTTTGTGTACAATCAGGAAATGAATTATCTGTTACTCTCCGAGTAGATCGACATCATGCCAGACAGTACTTACAGATTCTGTTATCGCCTGTATTCGAAGTGATTTTCGACTATTTCCCCGATAGACAAAGGAAAGATCTATTGGAAATCCCCTTCCGCTCCAGAGCACCAATTTTCCCTCTTTTTCCGCAATTATTGCTTCCTCTTCGAGCATAAAATTCAACCCTGCACCCGCCTCAATCATGCTGATAATCGCCGACTGCTGATCCGCGACGACTTCTGTACGGGGCGTCAAACCATGTTTGTAAAAAAAAGTCTCCATAATACCGCTGTACGGGCAGTCCGGCGGATTCCCAATCCATGGCAACTCCACCAGATCTGACTGACAGGCTGCGGAGATTTCCTTTCTCATTCCCACCGGACCAACCACCCGAAGATTAAGTTCTGTCAAAACCATTACCCTGATTTCATCTCCGGCATACTTCCCAAGCACAAAGCCGCAGTCCAGCTCGTTTTTTTCAATCATCTTGACAATGGTCCCGGAAACCGCATGATGAAGCCCTATCTCAAGGCCAGGATAAGATGAGCGCAGGTGTTGATACAGGGCCGGAATTCTCAAAAAATCTGAATCCCGGTTTAATCCAATCCTGATTTTACCCACAGGTGTTTCCTGAAGATCCTCGGCAAAAAGAGTCAACTCTTCAATTTGCTCGAGAATTTTCTCTGCTTTACCGCATAATAAAACACCACCCGGGGTTAGCTCCATCCCCTTTGGCGTGCGAATAAAAAGGGGTTGGCCAAACTCTTCTTCCAGGGCTTTGATATGGGCACTGACAGCGGGCTGACTGATGTGAAGAAAGTCTGCCGCCCGGGTGAGATGATTCTCTCTGGCCACAGTGACAAATGATTGCAGTTGATAGAGTTCCATGGGCTCCTGTTGTTATCATCAGAATTTATGATGAAGGCCCTCCATTCTTACTATGAGTTTTTCAATCCGTAAATTGGTATTCAATATTCAGGCACAGGTTATACCAATATTTTATAGCCAACCCAAGAGGTACCAAGCATCGTTTATACTCAGCCCATCAAGGAGTCGACCATGAAGACAACAGCATTACTTCTTATTGATCTGCAAAATGACTATTTCCCCGGAGGAAGAATGGAACTGGCCGGAGCAGATAAGGCCCTGCAAAATGCGCGCAGCCTGCTCAGGTTTGCCAGAAAGGAGAAGATGACGGTGACATTCATGCGTCACCAGGCTGTTCAGCCCGGAGCAACTTTTTTCCTGCCGGGCACAAAGGGCGTTCAGATACATGACGCATTGGTACCTCTTGCACATGAGCCTGTGATGGATAAGAATTTTCCGAACAGTTTCAGACAAACGGCACTTGAGAAATACTTGAAATCCAGAAATATTTCTCAGCTCCTCCTCTGTGGAATGATGAGTCATATGTGCGTTGATGCGACAACACGAGCCGCCTTTGACAAAAATTTCACCTGCATTCTCGCCCATGATGCCTGTGCGACGACATCGCTGCAGTTTCTCGACAAAACCATTGGGGCAGAGCAGGTACACGGATCATTCATGGCAGCACTCGGTGCAAGATACGCCAAGGTTGCCACAACCACAGATTGTATAGACTTTCTGACAAAACTCTCTGCCAGGCAGAAAAAAGAAAGGTGACCGCAATGAAAACTGGTATTGTTACCCGACTGGTCACTCTCTTTATCGGCACGCTCACTTTTAACACTTATGCAGCTGATTTTATTGTGCAGACAGGGGAAAACAATGTGAACAATCGCTCGCCTCAACTGTATTGGCAGGGTGAGCCCGCTGAAACCCGAAGTTTTGCGGTGACAATTTATGATACAGACGTGCCGGCCGCCAGAGGAAAAAACCACTGGACACTTTTTAATATTGACTCGGATACCCATTTTCTGGAAAAAGGAGGAGGTACTCACGACAAGAAACGGCTGCCGGAAGACAGTATCCAGAGCCGAAATGATTTTGGCAGCTCAGAATATACCGGAATATGCCAGCCGGCAGATGCCACACACCATGTTGTTATTGCTGTCTGGGCTCTAAATGTTCCTGCACTGCCACTGGATTCACATGTTTCACCAGCCATAGCACGACTTTTTATCCGCCAGCACATGATCGGTCGGGCCAGGTTATTAATTATATGCGGCAAGTAACCACGATATACACATACACCAACAAACAAGCAGGAGGGAAATATGTACAAATGCATTTTGACAACATTAACAATGACCATCTTTTTTATGGCTCAACTCTGCCAGGCTGACAGTTTTACCCTGACCAGCCCCCAGCTCTCTGAAGGAAGTATGCTCAGTCTGGAGCAGGTCTTTAACGGTTTTGGCTGTGCCGGTAAAAATATCTCACCGGAACTCAACTGGTCTGGTGAGCCGGGCAACACCAAGAGCTTTGCCCTGACCATGTATGACCCGGATGCGCCTACAGGCAGCGGCTGGTGGCATTGGGTCGTGTTTAATATTCCCACGTCTGTTCACTCTCTTGCTCTTGACAGCGGCAACATTTCAAAAAAACTCCTGCCGGAAGGGGCTGTTCAGAGCCGCACGGATTTTGGTACTGCAGGATACGGAGGATCATGCCCACCGGAAAAAGACAGCGCCCATCGTTACGTTTTCACGCTCTGGGCCCTGGATATAGAAACTCTGCCACTTAATGCTGATGCAACAGCTGCAATGGTGGGATTCTACCTGCATCAACATCAACTGGGCCATACTGTCCTGACGGCACAGTACGACAGGTAATTCGTTGTTCAACAGTAACTCTTCAGGAGTGTCTTAGATTCGTTCCTTTAAGGACTGTTAAGCGTAGACTCCGTGAAATGATCCTGAACAGTTATGGTCATACAAAGGCTTATGGCGCCTGGAGCCATGGTTGAAGACCGTTTGCAAAAAACGAGCCTCCACACAAACCTGAAGCTGCTGATCTCCTGGCGGACATCAGCAGCTCAGATTGGAAAATTGACGAGATGGAAATCGAGATTGGGGAAGAATGCCTTAAAATTCTGGGAGCCTGTAAATAATTTTATGTAAACGGCCTCTGTCGGTTACAACCATAACCACAGGAAAAAAGGGTGATTCCCTCTTCCTATCCCACAAAACTGCCCAGTTTAATTCGTTGGGCATCCATCATCTCCTTTTCACGGGAACCTGAAATCACCACGTTGGAGTCAGGGACAAAATTAAGAGCCTGATTTCCACGCTCGTAAGGAACGGCGTTCAAAATCACCTTCATTGCGTTAAGCCGTGCCTCATGTTTGTTATTTGAACGAATTATTGTCCAGGGAGCAATATTTGTATGCGTTTTTTTGAGCATCTCATATTTCTGGTTGGTAAAGTCATCCCATCGGTCCTGGGCCTGGACATCAATTTCTGAGAGTTTCCATTGCCGGAGTGGGTCTGTTTTACGGCGGTTAAATCTTCTGGCCTGCTCTTCTTTGGTTACAGAGAAATACAGTTTAACAAGGATAGTCCCCTGCCTGACCAGATCTTTTTCAAAGCCGACGACGCCACGCATGAAATTCTTGTATTCTTCAGGAGTACAAAAACCAAAAACTGGCTCTACCACAGCCCGATTGTACCAGCTGCGATCAAAAATCACGACTTCACCGCCACGGGGAAAATGGGCAATATACTTCTGAAAAAACCACTGCGTTTTTTCCTGGTCATTAGGCTTGGCCATGGCCACGACCCGGTAATGTTTTTCATTCATGTAGCGGGTAACCCGACGTATTGTGCCACCCTTACCAGCCGCATCACGCCCTTCAAACAAAATAATCATCCGCCGATGATTATTCTCCAGACATTTCTGCATCCGGATCAATTCTGCCTGATAGGGTTTTAAGGCCTCTTCCCTGTGGAACCGCTTAACCGCCTTGCGCTGGTACTTATTTAAACCTGGCCCTCCCCGTTTCAAATCTTTATACTCTTTGAGTAATTCCTTTAAATCAACACTTTTTTTCTTATACAGGATAACTTCGGGATTACTCATTTTGGGGATTTCGTTTTTCTTCTTTATTTCTGGTTTACCATTTTTTTTGTTTCCTTTGGTTTTCCTGCCCTTCTTTACACTCTTTTTTGCTTTTGCCTTACTCTTTCCCTGCGCTTTTTTCTTTACAGCTTTCTCTTCCTTTTTTTCCTCTTCAGCAGCTTCTTCAGCTCCGTTTTTTCTCTTTTTTACTGCCATCTCTCCCTACCTCCTGATAGTCCATTAATAAATAACGGATTGTGAATCATTCCCCATAAATACTGTCAACTCATTGTATAAATAAAAAAAACTGTTCAGCAGCGCCCCATCTCGAAGTCGTGGCTAACCTGCGACGATCAGGCCGCCTCACATAGATGGTGACACCGCTTCGATATTTTAGTTCGTTGACCTGGTTGCCACAATATGGGGCACATCTAAGCAGTTACAGACCACACGTTATACCAAAGACGTGGTGCTACCTGAATAGTTACAAAATATCATATAAAAACCGTCTCTCGTCAATGCGGGAAAAATACAGTATTAATACATAGCAAAATACTGTATTTTCAAATACGGAGGAACGACTAATTCCGGGAAGAAAAATTTGTAATAAGGTAGGTTAACAAACTGATTTTTTTCTTATTGATACCAAGTTTTTTCCGCAGATTATTACGATAGGTTTCAACTGTGCGGACACCGATATGGAGAATATCAGCGATTTCCTTGCTTGTTTTTCCCTGCCTGACAAGATCAATAATCACACTCTCACGGGGGGAGAGTTTTAACATAATCTCCCTGGCATTTGGTGAGAACTGCCTGCTAATGGAGTCAATATGGGCAGAAATAATTTGCAGGATCTCTGTCTGCTTTTCTGTTAACGAAGATTGCCGAAGAAGATTCAGATAGGGGTTGACCAGCTCCTGTAACTTAATTGCTATCTGCTCCTCAACCCCGGTTTGCGTTCTCACATGCTGATCAAGCATGACTCTAAGGGCAATGTTTGCATCTTCTGCCTCTTTCTTTTTTTGCTCAAGTTCAATAACCGCGAGTTTTTGATCTGTTATATCCCGGGCAATAAGCCCAAGGCCGATTTTCCGGGCATCTGCATTGCGAATACAGAAAACCGTCATTGCAAGGAAACAGGGCGTACCAGATGCCTGCTGCTCCATAACAAATTCACACCTGCCTTCACTTTCCGCAATGGTCACAGCGTGAAGAAACTGGTCAAGATTATCGCTACTGCCATACAGAACAGCGACATTATTTCCTACAATTCCTTCCCGGGCACAAGAACAGGCATAAAGCTCTTCCGCAGCCTGATTATGAAGAAGAATGGTCAGGTCGTTATCCATGATGGTGATTGCCATATCACCTAAAGACTGCAGCATACTGTCGAGGATGGCGGCTTCTTCCACCTGCTGCTTCACCTTTTTCAGCTGGAGCTCTTTCTCCTGAATCAGCCCCTTGAGATGATCCGTGTAACTTGTCCGGAGCCCTTTAACCATATCCGTTTCCGTGACAATACCAACACAATGGCCACTGCTATTGGTGACAACCAGACGGCGCAACTGCTTTGTAGAAAAGAGTCGTGCAGCCTCGTGACTTGAGATATCGGCAAAAACCGTCTCAACAGGGCTGCTCATGACATTTTCCAGCAGGAGTGTCTCCAGATGTTCACCTGCACGGATAAGGCGCAGCATGTCACGCTCTGTAATGATACCGACGGGGAAACCGTTCTCCTCCATGACAAGAGAGCTGATACGGCGTTCATTCATGAGTTTCATGGCCTGAAATACAGATATTGAAGGCTTCAGCGTAATGATGTCCCGGCTCATCACCTGGCCAACGCTTTTAAACTCCATGAAATACTCAAGCCCCAGATGGACAAGAAAATCCGTACCCGTGATAATCCCCACAAGGAGTTCGGCTGAATCAATAACAACCAGATGCCGGTACCGGTGTTGCAGGAGGAGTTGATAGGCCTCACGATAGTCCATATCCACAGAGGCGGTCAGAGGCGGCCTGCTCATAACCCTATCAATGGGCCAGGAAGCGTCGATACTCCCTCCGGCCCGAATTTCAATTAATGCCCGTTCGGTAAAAATCCCCAGAGGTTTTCTGTTTTCTGCAACTATAAGAGCGCTGAGCTTCTGTTGCTCCATCAGGCCAAGAGCATGGCCCACAGACCTCTCAGGTGTAATGGTAACGACAGGTGTCGTCATGATGTCCCGCAGGGTATTCATATAATATCAGAGGGAGAAAAAGGGGGCTGGACCAACACTCTCAGCTTGCGTGCAAAATAGCCTTGTCCTGTATCAGCAGACATCGGGTTGACGATATTCTTTAAACCGGTCAAGAACTTCATTCATCTGTTCCCTGCTCAGTAGGGAAGGTTTGCCAAGGTGCAGAATCCGGCAGTAAACCTTTGCCAGGTTTTCAACCTCAATGGCCAGTTCAAGCACTTTTTCAAGATTATCCGCAAAACAGATCATGCCATGGTGAGACATCAGGCAGGCAGAGCGTCCCTTGAGGGCCTGGTTCACATTGCAGGCAAGTTGTTCTGTACCAAAAAGCGCGTACTCGGCACAGCGGATGGAATCACCACCGGCAACTGCTATCATATAATGAAATGCGGGGATCTCCCGATCAAGACAGGCCAGAGTTGTACACCAGGGAGGATGAGCGTGAAGAATGGCAGAGGCGTCGGGAAAAGAACGATAAATATCCCGATGAAGCTGCCATTCTGAAGATGGTTTACGGCCCCCCTCGACGTTGCCATTCATCCGCAGCATAACTATATCATCCGGCTGGCATATATCGTAAGCCAGCCCTGATGGTGTAATCAACAGAGCTTTATCGCAACGGACACTGACGTTGCCAGATGTTCCCTGATTAAGACCTGTACGATTCATTGCCCGGGCTGTTTTAAGCACATCTGCCCGCAGGCGGTTCATCGATGCTGCCATTATCGTTTCCCGGGATACAGAGAGAGCAAACCTTCGCGGCTCGCCGTACATACACCTCGTTCGGTAATAAGACCGGTAACTAGACGGGCCGGGGTAACATCAAAGGCCGGATTTGCCGCCGGAGTATTTTTCGGTGCTATTTTTACCCGCGTAATATCCCGGCCATTTGTTGTGCCATAGACCTGTAGAACCTCATCCTGATCTCTTTTTTCAATAGGGATGTCTGCTCCTGAGTCCAGAGTCCAGTCGATGGTCGATCCCGGCAGAGCCACGTAAAAGGGAATGTTGTTATCAAATGCCGCAAGAGCCTTTAAATAGGTCCCTATTTTATTACATACATCTCCATTTGCAGCAGTTCTGTCAGTGCCGACTATGCAAAGATCCACGCTGCCCTGCTGCATAAGATGTCCCCCGGCATTATCAACAACAAGATGGTGAGAAATACCGGCAGCATCGAGTTCCCAGGCAGTTAAATGAGCGCCCTGATTCCGGGGCCGGGTCTCGTCTACCCAGACATGGACATCTATTCCCGCTTCCTGTGCCTTAAAAATCGGAGAGAGAGCGGTGCCCCAGTCAACAGTTGCAAGCCAGCCCGCATTACAGTGGGTCAGAATATTTACCGGCCGGTCTGCATGCTGATGCTGCTTAATCAACTCAACCCCATGGCCGCCCAGAGAACTGTTTATTTCAACATCTTCATTACAGATATCTT
Source organism: Desulfobulbus sp. (assembly GCA_003978695.1). GTDB lineage: Bacteria > Desulfobacterota > Desulfobulbia > Desulfobulbales > Desulfobulbaceae > Desulfobulbus_C. The sequence continues at coordinate 20,959 of QNYF01000062.1, forward strand.
CAGCTTCACGATACGCAACAACAACACGCCCGGCTGGAGATACGTTGTGTAATACTCCCCGCATCCGTTCCACGGCCCAACGCAGGTTAACTGCCGTAGGCCTGGCCTGAAGCAGACGGCTGCACGCCTTTTCAAGACCGGCATCCGAGCTATCTTCCAGCAGGGCAAGACATATCCCGCAGGCGGTTGTTGCACCAATGAGAGGGGCGCCACGTACAAGCATATCACTGATCGCTGTTATCGCATCCTCAAGCGTTGCAAGGCGTTTGATCACAAACTGATGGGGTAATTTTGTCTGGTCGATTATGGCAAAACAGGGTCCGTTCTCTTCCAGCCAGATTGATCTGTAGGGCTTACCATTCACCAGCATATGTATGTCCTGGAGGAATTTATAAGATGATTAAATCCGTGGAATTGTAGTAACTCTTCAGGTAGCACCACGACTTTGGCATAAATTGAACTCTTCAGGTGGGTGCGAAAAACTTTCAGAACCACCGTCCTGTACCTATGGAGTGCCTTTGATTCGGAGTCTACGCTTCCTGCGTGCTTGTGCTACTTGAGCAGGTGTAAATGGACGAAGAGATAAGCGTAGACTCCGTGAGGTCTGTAACTATTGATCAGTGGGATGTGGGACCAGTTCCGGAGTCCAGAACAGGACTCCGCCTTTGACCGCCTCATTTAAAAACACTTCACCATCCCACTCTCTGACCTGATCGTAATAACCGGCATGCATGACTTTCAAGGTTATTTTTGCTCCCGGCACATCGTCTTCAACAAACTGACGTACAATCCGGATGGGGGTATGACCGAGATAAATCCACTCAGAAGATCGAGGCCGATTCGGGCCGCTGACCTTTAACGCGACATGGGACCCCTCAGGTTCAGAATTAATTTTAAACTGCACAGTTTGAATATCTGAGCTGCACCCGTTGATACCAACAAGCAAACCAATGGCGGCAGCCAGCAGAATTGTATATTTCAAGCCACCCGTTACCTTTGTATATACTCTCATCATCACTTCCTCTTCTGCAGTTCAACTGTTACTGGTTGAGGCTCGGCAGCAGCAGCCTCCCGAGTCTCATGACGCGTATTCACCCAAAAAGAGGTTATGTCGTTTTTATATCCTTTCTTGGTTAACTCTACGGTCACATATTCCGGTTTTCCATCTTTTCCTTCCCAGGTAACCTGCACCGGAGTCATCCCGAGATTAGTATCGTCTTTTAAGTTAACGACCTGTGCTCCGGGTGGAATAGTGATAAACTTTACGTCACCATATGTTTTACTGCTGCCACAGGCCGTAAGCTGCAACATTGCCGCAACTGCCAGCAAATACACCATCCATATCTTTCTCTTACTGCCAGTCAACATACTCTCCTCACTCACTTGAAGTTTTCCTTGTAAGGACTTCGCTACAGACCAGATTAACACGGCCAATGCGAGGTATCCTTATTTATTATACTCACTTAACAACGTCTGAAGCTTCCAGGGCGATGACAGACATTCTTTTCCCAGACCACATTCCGTAATTATCTCACAAAAACTCAAAAATTCATCCATAAGACGGGTAGTTACCTTATCCTTATGCTGAATAATACGGAGCTGCCTCTGCATATCAATGCCGGCAATTTTCAAACTCTTCAACCACCCCTGTTCGACTTCCCTACAAATTGTCAACTGAGACAGACAAGCTGCGCTGACACCGGATTCAACCGATTTTTTAATTGCTTCCGTATGCCCCATCCGGGTAACAACTTTTAACTGAGAAACATGTTTTCCCATCTTTTTCCGGAAAATCTCAGCCGTACCCGAACCTTCCTCACGCATGACCCAGGTTGTTTCATGTAAATCCTTTGGCACTTCAAAACTCTCTTTTTTCGCCATGGGATGGCTTACACTCACAATCACCACCAGCTCATCCTTAAACCAAGGCACCGAGCGGACATGTTCATCATTGACACCGCCTTCAACAAACCCAAGATCCATAACCCCCTGGGAGACAAGATGCTCGGCCTGCTGGGTGTTGGCAACGAGCATGTTGATGTGTGCCTCTGGATGAAGCCGCATAAAAGCACCCGTGAGGTATGGCAAAACATAGTTACCAATTGTGGAACTTGCAATAATTTCCAGGGAACCCGCCACCGAATTCCGTTTTTCCGTGAGCATGGACTCCACATTCCAGACCTGGAAAGTAATATCCTTGGCCATGGGAAGCAGATAGCGACCACGATCGTTGAGCAGCAGACTGCGGCCATGCCTGTCAAACAACGGACCTCCTAACTGATTTTCCAGTTCTCCCAATGCCATACTGACAGCAGACTGGGTTAAAAACAGCTTTTTACTGGCCCGGGTTACCTGCTGCGTTTCAGCAACGGCAATAAAAATTTCAAGTTGTCTGAGCGTGACTGACATAGATTATCCTGTCTTCTGTCTTCATTAAGAAAATTAAAAAATTCTACACTGTAGCCTTGTTACCATTTTAACTATAGACAAAATTTATGAATTTGAGAAATATTTTTTATGGATTCTGGCAAATAATTAATCCATGAGCATAACATGCCCACTGATATCGACACAAAAATTTGCTCAGGCAAAAAAACACCTGAAAATATTATTACAGGTAGTACCACAAAAATTGTTTAACAGCACTCTCTTTCCACTATTTATGGTGGGATTCAGCCCCTAAATATCACATTTGTCAAACCAGTGGCGAAGAAGTATCAGCGCCTGCTCTGCTCTGGCCTTCCCCCTTTCCCTTTTCTTCATCTTCTTCTGTAAAGGTGGAAACAAGCCAAAATTCACATTAGAAGGTTGAAAACGAGCAGGATCTGATTCGGTTAAATGATGAATCAAGGCCCCGAGTGCGGTAGCAGGGGGAGGAGGAGATATTGATCTGTCGACTGCCAGGGCACTTGCATTGATCCCGGCCAGCAAGCCCATGGCTGCAGACTCTACATACCCTTCTACTCCTGACAACTGCCCGGCCAAAAAGAGCCCGGGACTCTTTTTCATCTGCAAATCAGCACGCAAAAGTTCCGGGGCACAGATAAAGGTATTACGATGAATAGACCCCAGACGCACAAACTCAGCCTGTTCAAGCCCCGGGATGGCTCTGAAAACCCGTTTCTGTTCTTTATAGGTAAGCTTTGTCTGAAAACCTACCAGATTATACATTGTCCCTTCACGATTCTCCGCCCTGAGCTGGACAACGGCATGAAAGATTTTCCCTGTTTCGGGATGGGCAAGCCCCACCGGTTTCATAGGACCAAAACGCAGAGTGTCTTTGCCTCTTTCACACATCACCTCAACAGGCAGACAGCCCTCAAAATACTTTGCACTTTCAAATGATTTAAGCGGTACCGTATCTCCACTGCCCAGTAAATCAATAAATCTGGTATACTGCTCTTCTGTCATGGGACAATTCAGATAATCACCGGGATTATCATCATCCCATCGTGATTTTCTATAGATAATGTTCAGGTCCAGAGAGTCCGCAGCAACAATGGGAGCAATCGCATCATAAAATGCCAGATGCTTTTCGCCGGTCAGGGTGACCAGACTCTCTGTCATGGCCTCAGAGGTAAGCGGGCCTGTTGCCAGAATAACAGGCACATCAGCCGGAGAGAGTTCTGTTATTTCCTGTCGTATGACTGTTATGTTCCGGTGTTCCAGAATTGCCTTTGTCACTGTATCAGCAAACTTTTTTCGATCAACAGCCAGTGCGCCCCCGGCAGGAACAGAAGTGTTATCGGCAGCCCGGATGATAAGAGAATTGCACCTCCGCATCTCTTCTTTTAAGAGTCCCACTGCCGAATCCACAGCATTTGAACGTAACGAGTTGGAGCAGACCAGTTCTGCAAGCTTTACAGATTCATGGGCAGGGCTGAAACGGGCAGGCTTCATCTCGTAGAGTTCTACCGCAAGACCTCGTTCAGCCGCCTGCCATGCAGCCTCACAGCCAGCCAGCCCGCCTCCGATAATACGTATGTTATTCATCAATTATCACCTGTACACGACGTCGTCCCCATAACATGGCATCATGATGGGATTCAAAAAAAAGATCAATTCGGTCAGGCCCTTTAATAGCCCCGCCCCGATCTGCCACCACTCCCCAACCCCAGCCGGGAACAAACATCCGGGTACCAAAAGGGTAATACGCGGTATCTGCTGCTATTGTCCCATCATGGCTGAACCAGAGCCAGGGAAAAACCGTGCGTAAAGGAATCATCCAGGGCCTTGATAAACTATCAAAAGAGACAAGGCCGGGCTGAGGTTCAACAGGATCGGTGTTTGCCGCAGTTTTCCCGGTATAGTCCCGTCCTGCCGCCCGTCCTGCACTCACATACCGATTCCAGAAATCGAGTTTTAAGTAACTCCAGCTTCCCCGTTCCCAGGAGCAGCATATACTGCAGCCACAATACGCAGTTGCCTCTATCATCCTCGTTTTCTGCGTGGCACAGCCAGACAAAAAAACCAACGAAAAAAGGGCACAGAGAACAATCCCTGCGCCCCTGAACGATGCAAACGCATAACTGCCACCGGGGCAGTTATGCGTTACCTGGTTGTTAATACCGATAATACTCAGGCTTATACGGTCCATCAACGGCAACACCTATATAGTCTGCCTGCTCTTTGCTCAACGTTGTCAAGTGAGCATCGATTTTCTTGAGATGTAGTCTGGCGACCATTTCATCAAGTTTTTTGGGCAGAAAATAGACCTTGTTCTCATACTGTTCTGAATTTTTCCATAACTCCATCTGGGCCAGAACCTGATTGGTGAACGAGTTGCTCATGACAAAACTCGGGTGTCCTGTAGCACAGCCAAGATTTACCAACCGTCCTTCTGCCAGAACAATTATTCGTTTACCGTCAGGAAAAACAACATGGTCAACCTGGGGTTTAATATTCTCCCACTCAAGATCACGGATACCGGCAATGTCAATTTCTGAGTCAAAATGACCAATATTACAGACAATAGCCTGGTCTTTCATCACATCCATATGGGCCCTGGTGATGACCTGCAGATTTCCGGTACAGGTAACAAACAAATCCCCGACAGTGGCTGCCTCTTCCATGGTCACGACCTTAAATCCTTCCATAGCCGCCTGCAGAGCACAAATCGGATCAATCTCCGTGACCAGCACCGAGGCTCCCATTCCGCGTAAAGCCTGGGCACAGCCTTTACCCACATCACCGTAACCAACCACAACACCAACCTTGCCGGCAATCATCACATCCGTTGCCCGTTTGATGCCATCAATGAGTGATTCACGGCAGCCATAAAGGTTGTCAAATTTTGATTTGGTTACTGAATCGTTCACATTGAAGGCGGGTGTCAGCAGCTTGCCGTCTCTGGCCATTTCATTGAGACGATGAACACCGGTGGTGGTCTCCTCGGAAATACCCCGCACATCTTTCAGCAGTTCAGGATATTTTTCATGCATAAGCAGGGTCAGGTCTCCACCGTCATCAAGAATCATGTTCGGCCGCCAGTCATCCGGGCCAAAGATTGTCTGCTCAATACACCACCAGAATTCCTCTTCGTTCTCACCCTTCCAGGCAAAGGTCGGGATACCGGCAGCCGCCATGGCTGAGGCCGCCTGATCCTGGGTGGAAAAAATATTACAGGAAGACCATCGCAGTTCCGCACCCAGATCAACCAGCGTTTCCATCAGTACCGCCGTCTGGATGGTCATGTGCAGACAACCGGCAATACGGGCACCTTTCAAAGGCTTTGTCTCGCTATATTCTTCACGAAGAGCCATAAGCCCCGGCATTTCGGTTTCGGCAATGGCGACTTCCTTGCGCCCCCACTCTGCCAACTCCATGTCTGCTACTTTATAATCACTCATCAGTTACATACTCCGCTCTGCTCTATGCAGATTTATTTATTTTAAAACACGAATCCGGACCGATTGTACTGACCAGACCGGAACACATTATGTATTACACGCAATTAAATACCGGCGGCACTCTTCAATTCCTCTGCTTTATCAGTACGCTCCCAGGTAAACTCTGGGAGTTCCCGGCCAAAATGTCCGTAAGCCGCAGTCTTGTGATAAATAGGCCGCAACAGATCCAGATGCTGCACTATGGCCTTGGGGCGAAGATCAAAGACTTCACCTATAAGTTCTATCAGGCGCTCATCAGTAATCTTGCAGGTGCCAAATGTTTTCACATTGATGGAAACCGGCTGAGAAATGCCAATGGCATAAGCCACCTGTACTTCTACCTCGGTCGCAATCCCTGAAGCGACAATATTTTTTGCCACATACCGGCCCATGTAAGAGGAAGATCGGTCAACTTTGGATGGATCCTTTCCGGAAAAAGCTCCGCCGCCGTGGGAGCCACGGCCACCATAGGAATCAACAATAATTTTTCGACCGGTCACACCACAGTCGCCTACAGGTCCGCCGATAACAAAACGACCGGTGGGGTTGATAAAATACTTGGTGTTTTCATCAAGCATGTCAGAGGGCAGGATCGGCTTGATAATTTCTTCCATGATGCCTTCTTTGAGGTCTGCATAGGCAACATCCGGGCTGTGCTGGGAAGAGAGAACAACCGCTTCTATCCTTTTGGCCACATTATCTTCATACTGAATGGTCACCTGACTCTTGGCATCCGGACGCAACCAGGGCAGAAGCCCGGCCTTGCGTACCTCCGACTGCCTTTTCACCAGCAGATGCGCCAAGGTGATGGGCATGGGCATGAGCACACTGGTCTCATCACAGGCATAGCCAAACATCAGCCCCTGGTCACCGGCCCCCTGGTCAAGGTCAAGCCCGGTCCCCTCGTTAACACCCTGGGCAATATCTGTTGACTGTTTATCAATGGAAGTCATGACTGCGCACGACTGCCAGTCAAACCCCATGTCAGATGAATTATAGCCAATCTCCCGAATAGTCTGCCGGACAATATCTGGCATGTCTACCCAGGCTGATGTGGTAATCTCTCCGGCAATCATTGCAAGACCGGTGGTTACAAGACTTTCACAGGCAACACGCGAGTGAGGGTCCTGCTCAAGGATTGCGTCAAGAATGGCATCGGAAATCTGGTCGGCGACCTTATCCGGATGCCCTTCAGAAACAGACTCAGAGGTAAAGAGATGACTCGACATATATATAACTCCTGTTAAATTTTCACGCAGCGCAAAGCTTGTCTGCTCTGCCGCTGCCCTTCCAGCCGGCGTTCCTGGCCTGGATGACAAAATCTAGTACTATATCCCATTTATTCAGCGGACTGATCAAATACAACCCGTCAGCAAATGCTGAAATATCTTCTATCAGTCTGGCTGTGTACTCAAGCGCTACCTTACGCTGATCAGCGACTTCTTCATACTCTGCCAGTTTTTTGCGTAGATCATCAGGCACAGATATGCCGGGTACTTCGTTATGAAGGAATTCAGCATTACGGGAGGAAATCAACGGAAAAATCCCCGGAAAAATCAGCATATCCAGATGAGCCACCCGTTCCATCATCTGCTCGACCTCATCCCGGGAAAAAAGCGGCTGGGTCATTGCGTAACGGGCACCCAGGGCAGATTTTTTCTCTAGCCGGCTGATCTGCAGGCCGGGATTTGCAGGCCTGAAACTAAAGGCTGCGCCAATGGAAAAATTTGTCTGCTCTTTCACAGACCTGCCTGCCATGTTCAGGCCCCTGTTCAAGCCGTCAAGCATCCGTATCAACCCGTTTGAACGCAGGTCAAAGACACCGCTCACTCCCGGCTGATCCGTACCGGCAGCCGAATCTCCGGAAACAGCCAGTACAGCCTCAATACCGAGCAGATGCGCCTCCATCATCCGGGATTGAAGTCCCAGTGCGTTAATATCGCGTCCTGTCTGATGAATTATCGTCTGTACTCCAAACCGGTTTCGAATTATTGATGCGACCCCGAGATTACCAGTCCGTAAAATGGCAAGTGGGTTTTCGCCAAGCGAGATGGCATCCACACCGGCTTGGGCAAGTTTCTTCGCGCCCCGTAACACTGGCTGGACATCAAGATGCGTGGGCGGATCAAGTTCGACAATAATCGGCAGCCGCCCCGGCACAAGACCTGTAAGAAAACCACCCGTTCGTGATTCACCCCCAACCTGCTCTTCAACTCCTCCCGGGACGGCGACCTCTGCCCCCCGGACACGGACGGGTTTAATCCGTAACGCTGAGCGAAATTCCTGGACATGGGCAGGGGTCGTTCCACAACAACCACCAATGAGATGCACGCCTTTGCGAATCATTTCGCGGGCACGGGTGGCCATGTACCCGGGCTGCGCCGGATATATCATGCGGTGTCCGACCATTTCAGGCATACCGGCGTTTGGAAATGCTGAAAGGGCGACTCCCTCGCCTGCCAGCGGAGACATCTTTTCAATGGCCAGGACCATGGCATCAATACCACGGCCACAGTTGGTCCCCACCAGATCGGCTCCTGCGTCACGCATCTGTTGAGCACAGGTCAGGGCATCGTCGCCCCGAACTGTCCTTGCCCGGGCCGGGAAAACCATCTGGCTGACCACAGGCAGGGCAGGTGCTTCGCTCTTTGCGACCTCTATGGCCAGAAGTATTTCATCGAGATTGGAAAACGTCTCAATAATGAGTAAATCAGCCCCACCTTCAGCAAGGCCCCGTACCTGTTCCCTGAAACTCTCCCGAATATCATCAAGCGTTATTTCCTCTTCCTCAAAAGGAAAAGTTATCCCGGAAGGCCCCACAGATCCGGCCACATAGACCTGGTGCCCGGCAGCCTTGGCCGCAATCTCAGCACCTGCCCTGTTAATTGCAAAAACCTGCCCTTCAATACCTGCTTCACGTAACTTGAAACGGCCAGCACCAAAGGTATTGGTTTCTATCAGCTGACTGCCGGCTCGAATATACTCTTCGTGAGCACTGAAGACGACATCGGGCGCCTGCACATTAAGCAGATCGAGATTACGCCCCCTCTCAACTCCTCTTTCAAAAAGATAGGAGCCCAGTGCGCCATCCCCGAGAACCACATGGTTCTGTATATAATCACGAAAATCTGGCTTCATTGCTCAGTCATCACATTCAACGCTTAACGTTACCTGGCAGCTCTCACGGTTTTAATTCTACGACCTGTTTTATTTTCCGCTAAAAAAGCGGAGTTCTGCCAATTATACCATACAAAGATGAAGAAAGTATAATTACACAAAGCAACCGACAAGTTCAATAAAAATAGAACGATTTTTCAGGGGATAGACTTTTGGGGAAGACAACAACCCGTTCAGGCGGGAAGAAACCGGTTGCCAGGAAATAGACAGCTCACCAATACAGGGGGATTCCAGCCAACTCAAATCGCCTGCCAGAGGCAGGCAAAGGCTCGCTTTGCCCATACTGAGAGGTGTAATCCTGCTGCTCAAACTGCTTTTTAATTCTCTTTACCCGTCCACAATGCGGAGTTCAGCCCTGAATAGCATACCCTCCATCAACAACGACAACCTGACCGTGGATCATTGCCGCCCCCTCACTGCAGAGAAAAAGAGCAAGGTCGGCCACGTTTTCCGGTGTCGTCAAACGACCAAGAGGAGTCCGGTCAAGAGACGTGCCAATGATTTCGTCCCGATTGGGAAACTTTTTTAAAGCATCCGTGTCAACGACACCTGCACTGATCGTATTTACGGTAATGCCCTTTGGCCCCAACTCAACAGCCAGGTGGCGAACAAGAGATTCCAGCGCCGCTTTGGACGCACCGACTGCTGTGTAGTTAGGTACTGCCCGAACCGCACCAAGACTTGAAACCGCCAGAATTCGCCCTCCATTTCCCATCATCGGGGCCGCGTACTGGGCAAGGGTCAGCAGGGCTCTGGCATTAATGTCCATGGCCCAGTTCCAATGGCGGGTGGTCAACTCCATGGCCGGTTTCAACACACCGGAGGCTGCATTGGAAACCAGAATATCCAGCCGTTTATACGTGTCCTGTATTTCGGCAAACATGCGTTTTACGTCCTCTTCTTTGGCAACATTTGCCTTAACTGCCAGGCAGCGCACGCCCTGTTTTTCAATGGCCTGAACAGTTTCTTCAGCATCCCTTCGATGGCGCACATAATTGACAACTATATCAACACCATTTGCGGCCAGACGAACGGCTATAGCCCGGCCTATTCCCCGGGACCCTCCTGTAATAAGGGCAACTTTTCCCTGTAAATCCTGCATTACTTATCTCCTGAGAAAAAAATGAATCCCTTCTGACAACCAACGAGTCAGATGGTACTGAAAACTTGCAAAAACCACCGGCCTGTAACTGTTCTAGAGCGCCCCAGGTCTGGAGTCTGCGCATACCTGTTCATTTAAGACCGTGAAGCAGGCTTAAATGGAAGAAATGAGGTGCTCCTGAAGAGTTACCAACAAAAGAAATGTACCCTGCGCCCTGCTTCTTTGCAAGGATCGTTAATGACGCTGTACGTTCTTTCGCATAACACGCCTAACCAAACGGCGCATAAAACGAAATGGATCAAAACGAATCGGTGAGAGTACTTCAGGAACACAAAAATCTGTGACCTGCAGCGGCCCAGGAGCGGTAAGAGGAAAGATGAGATCTGAGAGAAGACTTCCCTCCAGCCCTGCCTGTATACATTCCTGCATCAACGGGCTTTGCCCGGGATGCAGAGAAAGAACTTCAAATAATGCTCTGTCAAGGGCCACAGGATTTGCGGATCCTGCCACGATTTTCAGAGGATAGGATTCACCGTGCAGAGGCCCGGTTTTATGCATAGCCTCAATTCCGTCAGCCAGAGTCAGAGAGTCCGGCAAGACTTCAAGGAGCTGAAGAAGCCGACCACAAAAACTGCCATGCCTGCCGCCATAGACCATATGCCACCATGGTTTTCTTAGACCGGCAAGACAGCCAAAACAGTTCTTCACCGCAAGGGTTACTCCTGTCTGCCCATGCGCCTTAACCCTGGGAAGATTGACCAGCAGATCACAATCGAGCGCAGCAACTGCGACACCAGCCTTACCCCCTCCTGGTAAAGTGACCTTCCTGACCCTGGAAAAATCCCGTATCGCCACCCCCATTCCAGTGAGTTTCCCGGCAACACCGAGTGCCCGCAAGGCAGTTGTTGCAGTGCCAAATACAGGAGAATCGCCAACCGACACCCTGGCGCCATGGTCAAGAAACCACCGGGCAGTACTCATAATAAAGGCGGCTTCCGTACAGGGAAGAGAACCATACCTGACAGCAATCAGGTTTGGTTTAAGAAGAACATCACAGGAATAAAAATTCGGCAGACTCCCCAATGCACTCAATACGAGGTCGATACAATCAGCGAGCTCCCGCGAATCGTAACCTGCACAGGATGTGAGTGCCACCACACGAGAATCAAGTTGCATAACAAAAAAAATCCAGTTCAACCAACAGAGGCTGAACTGGATTAAGGAGAGAAGAGATGAAGAATAACCTTATTATTGCACAGCTCATGCCATTATCATAAAAAAAGAAGAATATAAAATAAACATCAACAATAACAATGCATTAAAAGAATAAACCTGGTGAGCCTCACAGAGAACAAACCTCTCTTAAGTATAATTTTCTATACCACAAAAAGGGAGCATCTCAAAAACCATCCTAAAATAAATACGGACATTCCACGTCTTGAACAGGATTGTTCAACTTTTGATAAAAAGTATCATTTTTAGAAAGACCAATTTTTTCTACTCATTCCTTGCCCAGTTCAGCAGGCCACCAGCAAGAAGTATTTCTCTATGCCTTGCTGAAAGATCAAGATTGACCTGAAGAGCTTTGCCATTTACTTCAACGGCAACCGTTTCTGCTCCACCTGCAAGGGCAGCACGAATACCGGGAATAACAATATCTGCGCCCTGCTCCACCTTGTCATAGTCATCCGGGTTTGCAAAAGTGAGAGGTAAAATACCAAAATTGATAAGGTTTGCTTTGTGGATACGGGCAAAACTCTTTACCAGTTTCACCTGCACCCCCAGGTATCTTGGCGCCAGGGCGGCATGTTCACGGCTTGATCCCTGACCATAGTTATCTCCACCAATCACTGCGCCAAAATGCCCAGCTGAGGTAGCCTCTTTCATGTCGCAGGCAAAACATTCGCTGACCTGTGAAAAAACATACTCACTGATGGCCGGAATATTACTGCGAAGCGGCAATATTTTGGCCCCGGCAGGCATTATGTGATCTGTAGTGATATTATCCGCCAGTTTAAGCATAACCTTCCCCTGCCAGGTTTCAGGCATAGCCTCAAACTCGGGAAACGGAGCAATATTGGGACCACGGACAATGTCCACTTCTGTCCCTTCCGGAAGGGGTGCCTCAATCCGTTCATCACCGGGCAGGTATTTTTCCGGCAGGGTAAATGCGGGATACTCACCAAGGTCTCTTGGGTCGGTAATCACCCCCTTAATGGCAGAAGCAGCGGCGACTTCAGGACTGCAAAGATAGACTTTATCACCCTGATTACCTGAACGACCCGGAAAATTTCGTGAAAATGTCCGCAGAGAAATCATACCTGTGGGCGGTGCCTGCCCCATACCGATACAACCAAGGCATCCAGACTGGTGAATCCTGGCACCTGCCTGCAAAAGCGGCAAGACGCAATTTTCTGCCGTCAAATTTTCCAGAGCCTGCCTGCTTCCCGGATTTATCTCAAAACTTACTTCACGGGCAACCTCCCGCCCTTCCATTATTTTTGCAACAGCCGTTAAATCCCGCAGGGAGGAGTTGGTACACGACCCTACCAGCACCTGCGCCACCGGCTTGCCGGCAACCTCACTGACCTTAACCACGTTATCAGGTGAGGAAGGACAGGCTATCATCGGCTCCAGGGTGGACATATCAATTTCCAGTACCCTGTCATATTCTGCGTCTGCATCGGCGACAAGTTCCTGCCAAAGGTCTTCCCTGCCCTGAGCCGCCATATACCTGCGGGTATTCTCATCCGAGGGGAAGACAGAGGTAGTGGCCCCGAGTTCTGCACCAAAATTGGTGATCGTCGCCCGGTCAGTCAGGCTCAGCTCAGCTACTCCCGGCCCGAAGTATTCCATGATATAACCGACTCCACCTTTTACAGTGAGCTGACGCAGCACCTCAAGAAGTACGTCACGGGCCGCAACCCAGGGAGAAAGCTTACCGGTCAGCTTGATGCCGTAAATCTTTGGCATGATCAGGTAAAAAGGCTTTCCGGCCATGGCCATAGCCACATCAAGTCCGCCGGCTCCCATGGCCAGCATCCCCAGCCCGCCTCCGGTAGGGGTATGGGAGTCAGAGCCCAGCAGAGTCTTGCCGGGAATCCCGAAACGTTCCAGATGCACCTGATGGCAGATTCCGTTTCCCGGGGGAGAAAAATAGAGCCCGAACTTACGGGCAACACCCTGCAGAAAAACATGATCATCAGCATTTTTAAAATCTGACTGCACCAGATTATGATCGACATAACTGACAGACAGTTCGGTTTTGACCCGGGGGATTCCGATTGCCTCAAACTCCAGATATGCCATGGTTCCGGTGGCATCCTGGGTCAGAGTCTGATCTATGCGAAGTGCAATTTCCTCGCCCTTTTTCAGCTCGCCTTCAACCAGGTGAGCTGCCAGTATTTTTTCCGCAACTGTTTTGCCCATCTCTACTCCTTATAAAAAGGGGGCACGCAATGCGTCCCCCCTGACATACTTTCGTCTTAAAAAATTAATGAAAGTCGATAACCCGTGTCCGGATCACCCCTTCATTGGCTTCGATTTCTTTCTGTACCTCCACAGGCACTGACCCGGTACAGTCGATGATATTATAACCAATAGAGCCGTTACTCTCGTTGGTGTAACTCATAATATTAATATCATGCCTGCCAAGAATGTTGGTCACAAGTCCGATCATACCCGGCTTGTCATGGTTGATCATAATCAGACGCGAATGAACATCCACTGTGGGGATATTCTCTACATTGGGAAAATTCACACTGTGGCTGATGTTACCATATTCGAGATAGCTTTTCAGCTCTTTGACCGCCATGCTGGCACAATTTTCTTCGGACTCTGAAGTTGAAGCGCCAAGATGGGGGGTTAAAAGAATTTTCTCATTATCGATGAGCTTTTCCGAAGGAAAGTCAGAAATATGGCCACAGATTTTCCCTGACTCAAGAGACGCCAGAACCGCATCCTCATCTACAACCGGCCCCCGGGCATAGTTAAAAAGCAGAGCACCGTCTTTCATCATGCCGATAAATTCCGTTGAGACAAGACCAATTGTGTTTTTATTGAGCGGCACATGCACAGAAACAAAATCAGCCTGTGCAAGTGCCTCACGGCGGGATTTAGCCAGCTTGACATCGGGAAGCAGACCGTGAATATTATCCATTACCGGAAAGGGGTCAAACCCCACTACCTTCATACCGTGATGAATGCCCATGTTTGCCACCCGGACACCAATCTGGCCCAGGCCAATAACCCCAAGGGTCTTGCCGGACATCTCAAACCCTTTGAACATTTTTTTGCGCGCCTCGACTTCCGCATTCAGTTCTTCGCCCTGCATATCTTTTAAACCCGAACAAAAGGCCACACCTTTATCAACATTCCTGACCCAGATTCCAAGCATGGTAAAGACCAGCTCGACAACGGCATTGGCATTGGCACCGGGAGCATTAAAAACACAGATTCCTTTTTCTGAGGCCTCTTCAACCGGAATATTATTCACGCCAGAGCCGGCCCGGGCAATAGCCAGCAGCTCAGGGAACCCGTCAAGTGTAACAGGAGAACTGCGGACAATCAGCCCCTGGGGATTTTTTTCATTTTCATCCACAGTGTAACGCTCATCAAAAAGCTCAAGCCCCTCGGCTGCGATGGCATTCATTTTTTTCACTCGAAAGGTTTCCATTCATCCTCCACGGCCAGTTACTGACCATTCAATCAAGGTTCATATACACAACGAATCCGCATTAAAAAACCAACACGAAAATCACAACCATCCACATCCGGACCAGACCGGCAATCCGGGCAATTCATTTTTTCAGCAAAGTGTTGAATCGCTCAGAGCTACAACGAATTCCCTGTTTTTGTCAAGCAAAACACTCGTCAATTTGATCCAACATTGAGAATTCCGGCAAAGATGAGTAGTATCTTTCAACTGATACGCAAAAAATAACTTTACCCCTCTTGTTCCCATGAGCCGTTTTACCATACCCCGCATCCTGTTTATCTTCCTCTCTGGCTGGTGTTTTTTCACCTCTTCGCTTTATGCGGCTGAGATCCGGCCCTCCCAGGATATCACAATATCTTTCAACCTTGACACGGGTACGCTTTACGGCAATTCAACGCTTTATCTGCCGCCGGAAACCACCTTGACGTTTTTTATCAACGGGCTGGCACATTTTAATATTTCCCGAATTGCATCCGATATAAATGAACCTGTTTCTGGTACCAGTCAAGATAGAATTACTCTTCCTGCAAACTCTGCAGAACAAAAATTTTCTCTTTCCTGGCAGCTTACTCCCTCAAAAAACGGCCATGGTGCCGACAACCTGATAACCCCAAAAGGTATTGCCCTGACAGGTCTCTGGCACCCGATCCCTGACCGGGACATCGTATTTTCCCTCAAAGCAGAACTCCCGGCCGGATTTTCCGGGATCACCGAGGCAAACCGCCTGACAATCCAGACTACAGGGCATAAACGAATACTGAAGGCATCGGCCCCACAGCCCCTTCGATCAATCAACTTTGCAGCAGGCCCATACAGGGTACACTCACGTAAAGTTGGTGCGACGACTCTCTACACCTATTTCTTTGCCGAAGATGCCAAACTCTCCAGGGAATACCTCCGCCAGGCAGAACGCTATATTCGTTATTACGAGCAGCTGATCGGCCCCTTCCCCTACGAGCGTTATTCTCTTGTGGAAAACAGGCTGCCAACCGGTTACGGCATGCCCGGATTCACTCTGCTTGGCCAGGCAGTGATACGCCTGCCCTTTATTAAAGACACATCTCTTGGCCATGAGATTCTTCATTCCTGGTTTGGAAATTCCCTGCAAAATGACGACTCCGGTAACTGGTGCGAAGGGTTGACCACCTCTCTGGCCGACCTGCATTTCGCAGGAAAACAGGGCAGGGCAAAATGGTATAGAAAGAATCAAATTCTTCGTTATCAGGCCTTAATCCACAAAGACAACCTCATAACTCTTGCCGACTTTCAACACGGTGGCGACTCCCAGCCCATGGCACGGAAAATGCGTGCTATAGGATATGATAAGGGCAGCATGTTTTTCCATATGCTGCGTCGGGAAGTGGGCGATAAAGCATTTTTCAAGACGCTTAAACTCCTGTATAAAAAATATAAATTCACCCGCGTAGGCTGGGCTGAAATTGAAACTCTCTTTTCCAGGGAAGCAGGACAGGATTTAACCCGTTTTTTTGGCCAGTGGCTATTGCGAAATGACATCCCGGATATCTCGATACGCAATATTAACATCGAACAAGACAACGGCAGCAGCATTGTTTCCTTTACGCTTGTGCAGAAAAACAAGCATCCTTATCTGCTCAAAATACCCATTATCATTGAAACGCTGAACGGTTCAAGCAGACAAATAATTCAAGTAACGTCGCAAAACGAGAAGATAGATCTTCTGGTGGACAGTCTGCCTACAGCACTACACCTTGACCCGGAGTATGACCTGATGCGCACGCTCACCAGTAAAGAACTCCCCCCGGCCTGGATCCGTTTTCTTGGAGCAGAACAGAAAACCGTGGTTCTCCCCGGGACTTCCGCCCTTGAGCCATACCTTCCTCTCATGGCAACACTTGAGCAACAGGGATGCAAACTGGTCCCTGCTGACGAGATAAAAAACAGTGACCTCAACCATGGCAGTTTTGTTTTCCTGGGTGAATCCCGGCACATACAAGGACTTTTTGCACAAACTGAACACGCTCCCCGTGGTTTCACCCTCGACGTACGCAACAACCCGCTGGCAAGGGGAGAAGTTATGGTGCTCGTCAGTTCTGAATCTTCTCAGGAGACGAGTAAAATCGTCCATAAACTCAACCATTACGGTAAATACTCTTTCCTCCATTTTCTTGACGGAAAAATCCGTGAAAAAAAGATAACCCGGGCAGAAAACGGAGTAACAACGGCCCTGATTCCTCTGCCGCAAGGAATCCCGGTTAAGAAAATCACACCTTTTGAGACAATAATTGATCAGCTTTTGCAGAGCCGGGTCATCTATGTGGGGGAAACGCACACGGATTTTGGGGATCATATCCTGCAGCTCCAGGTAATTCAGGCATTATTTGCCAAAAATCCCCAGCTGATGATTGGTATGGAGATGTTTCCCCGCAGCTCTCAACAGGCGCTTGACGACTATATAAGCGGAAAAATCACAGACGAACGGGAATTTCTCAGAGCAGCAAACTACTTTTCCGCGTGGGGTTTTGATTACCGCCTCTATCGGGACATCATCAACTTTGCCAAAAAACATCACCTGCCTCTTAAAGGATTAAACCTGGATAAAAAAATTGTCAGCACTGTTTTTAAAGAGGGGGCGACAGATTCGCTCAACGACCAGCAATGGGAGCAGGTGGCGGCGGATCGAGACCTCACCCTGCCCGGCTACAGGCAGAGGCTGGAAGAAATCCATTCCATGCATGCGGCCTCTCCCCATGGCGCAAATTTTGCCGGTTTTCTCCAGGCGCAGTCCATGTGGGACGAAACCATGGCAGAGACAATTGTGCAAAACCTGCAGGAGAACCCTGAGAAAAAAATGGTCGTTATCGCGGGTACCGGCCATGTATATAAAGACAGTGCAATCCCCCCCCGGGTTGCACGAAGAGTACCGGTTAAACAAACAGTTCTCATCGCCTCATCGCAAACAACGGTATGGACACAGGAGATACCCGGGGAAAGCACGCTGATTACCTGATGTTCACGCAATCTGTTACCCTTTCTCCGGCTGGCAAAATCGGTATTGTTCTCACCGAGTCAAAGGGGGATGGCGACACGCCGCCTCGCATTTCCATCGTCCAGATTAATCCTGCTGGCAAGGCTGATGAGGCTGGCCTGAAATCCCATGATATTATTCTTGAAATTGATGGTTTTCCGGTGGCAGCCATAGGTGATCTCAAGGCAGGTCTTGCAGATAAAAACCCCGGAGATACTGTTGTCCTTAAGATACAACGTAACAACGAGAATATGGATATCCCGGTTGAGCTTTCTGACATGACAAGAGCTGCCATGACCATGCCCCCAGGACATCCCGGAAAATGAACCTAGGCAGCCATTCGCTTGAGAGCCCATTTTTTCTGGCACCGCTTGCCGGATACACGGACCTCGCCTTTCGCCTGCTCTGCCGGGAAATGGGCGCTGGACTCACCGTCTCAGAGATGATCAGCTCAAACGGCCTCGTCCATGGTCAGGAAAAAACCCTGACCATGCTTAAGACTGTCCCGGCGGAATCCCCTTTTTGCATCCAACTCTTTGGCAATGATCCGGAAATCATGGGCCGGGCCGCAGCCATTGCCTCAGCGCATCCGACAGATCTGCTTGATATCAACATGGGCTGTCCGGTTCGCAAGGTGGTAAAAAAAGGTTCAGGAGCAGCCCTGATGAAAGATCCCGACCGGGCAGAGGCAATCATTACCGCGGTTACCGCCAATACCGACCTTCCGGTCACGGTTAAATTTCGCAGCGGCTGGACTGACGAAGCTGTAACCGCACCGGAGTTTGCGGCCATGGCAGAGAGTGCCGGGGCGGCGGCCGTTACCGTTCACGCCAGAACATGGCAACAGATGTTTGGCGGCAGGGCTGATCGCAGAATTATTGCTAAAGTTAAAGAAACAGTCAACATACCTGTTATCGGCAATGGTGACATTCTCTCTTATCAGGATGGTCTTGACATGATGCAGGAAACCGGCTGTGACGGCGTTATGGTGGGCAGGGGAGCACTGGGCAATCCCTGGGTTTTCCAGCCCGGCGGGATGCCGGATTCTCTATCAGGAAGGCTGCCTGTTATGCAAAAGCATATGGAATATGCAAAAAAGTTTCTGGAGACGACCAGGCTGCTCTTTCGCATAAAAAACCATGCCTGCCGGTACCTGACCGGGTTACCCGGGGCTGTCAAACTACGAGAGAAAATTATGTACTGCCCCAGCCTGGATGCTCTACAATCTTTACTCAGACAACTCGCAGACAATATGTAACGGAATTTACCGCTGTCCACCTACTGCAAAATCCACACGCCTCAATTTCACAGAAAAAAACACGTCTTGTGGTATCTTCCTTGATAACCGCCGCTTTTTTACGGTATAAAAGAAAGAGCGGTACTCTTCAGCTGCACCTCTCAGAATATGCGCTTACCTCTTCGTCCATTTGGGCCTGCTCAAGTAGCATAAGTACGCTGCACAGCCCCTCAATGAACAGGTACGTAGACTTCCGAATCCAAGGCACGTCGAAGAGTTAAGGAAATGGTTGTGCCCGTTTATCGCACCTGCGTGAAGAGCGACGAAAGAACACGCCAACCGTGTGGCCTTTTTATTCAAATAATTCTGGAGTTATAATGAAACTTTCAAAAACATGGCTGTTGCTCTGTTGTTTTGCACTTGTCTCACAACTCTTTATCACACCCGCCTCATATGCCAAGATGTATACCTGGACAGATCGAACCGGGAAAATCAGGCGAACATATTATCCACCCCCGGCAAACCAGGTACAAAGAAAGAAGGTAGCGAAACGTTCCACCACAAGAAAACAGGCTGTTGGCCGAAACAGCGTTGAAATATACACAACGTCCTGGTGCGGGTACTGTAAAAAAGCTATCCATTTTTTTCAGCAGCGGGGTATTGCCTATACAGTCTATAATATAGAAACAGACAAAGAAGCTGCCGCCCGAAAACGCAAGCTCGATGGCCGCAGCGGGGTTCCTTTTGCTGTTGTCAATGGCCGGAAGATTCATGGCTTTTCAGCCAGTGCGTATGAGGCGGCTTTGAACAAATAATTCTGTAACTCTTCAGGAGTACCTCACGGAGTCTGCGCTTACCTCTTTATCCATTTAAGCCTGCTCGAGCAGCGCAAGTACGCTTCACAGCCTTAATGAACAGGGACAGGACAATGGTTATGGTCGTTTATTGAACCTGCTGGGAGAGTTACCATAATTCTTTATGTGAAAAGTCGGCCACGCCACGGAGTGTGGCCGACAGGATAGGTAAATTCTAGGTATTCACGAAAGACCCCCACCCGCAGGCCCCGACAAAGATGCAGCTCACTTTTATTTCTGCCTGATGCTGCAGTCCGGCAGACAGCCATAATATGGTCGTAGCTGGCAGTTCCTCCCAACTCCCATAACAATTGCTCAACTACCCTGCGCTGCAGGGCCTGATGTAAAAGGCAAAACGGTTGCCGCAGGAGCCGTGCGCTCTTCTCCTCTCCCGGTTCAGAGCGACTTGCAATAACTTGAGAAAATGCTGTTTTCGTCAGGTCCGCCAGCAGAGATTCATCCATGGCCAGGCTGTCGGCTGTTTTCCGAAGAGACTTGCCAATACCTTCATCAAAATTCTTTTCAAGAAAAGGCAGGAGCAGATGCCGGACACGGTTACGGATATACTTTGGATCGTCATTGGAAGAATCCAGACAAAAAGAAATTTTCTGTGCAGTCAGCCATTCAAGAAGCTCCTTCTTTTCCGTCAACAGAAGAGGCCTCACAAGATCAGCGTTACGAACACGCATCCCGGAAACACCCTTACGGCCACTTCCCCGCAGAACTCTGATGAGAATCTCCTCTGCCTGGTCATCGGCTGTATGGGCAACAGCAATGTAATCCGCCTGCCTGGCACCTGCCACCTTACGAAGTGCTCTATAACGCAAATCACGGGCGGCATGTTCAATGGAGAGATGATGTTCTGCTGCAAATGAAACAACATCAACCTGGCAGGAAATAAACGGGACATTAAGCTTTGCAGCAGTCGCAGCGATAAGTTCCCTTTCGGCTTCTGTTTCCAGAGGACGCAAGCCATGATCCACCCAGACAGCCGACAACTCAAGACAAAGCTGCCCCTGAACTCCTGCGAGCAGATGCAGCAACGCCATGGAATCCGGACCGCCGGAAACGGCAACCACAAGAGAATCCCCCTGTGCTACTGCACAGGAAGAGGTAAGGGTGTCAAGAAAATGACGAGGCAGAAAACTCATTTTGACTCAAATCCAGCGAACGAAAAACAGACAGAAAAAGACGACGTAAACGCTTTACGCAAGGCAAACTGCGATAAAAAAGAGGAATGCCCCCAAATAGAGCACCCCCCACCGGACTCGGCGGGGGAGATAAAGAAAGATTCACTCGATCAAAAAACCAAAGGAATCAATCTCCTTTAAACTCTGCAACCAGATCCTGAATAGAGGCCTTGGCATCACCAAAATACATGCGCGCGTTTTCGGCAAAGAAAAGAGCATTCTGAATACCGGCAAACCCCGGATTCATGGATCGCTTGAGCACGATCACAGTATTTGCCCGATGGGTTTCAATGATGGGCATGCCGTAAATCGGGCTTGACTCATCATCTAAAGCTGCCGGATTGACCACGTCATTTGCTCCGATAACCACACAGACATCCACAGTGTCCATACGAGGATTGATGTCATCCATTTCAACCAGCTGGTCATAGGGAACATTGGCTTCGGCCAGTAACACGTTCATATGACCGGGCATACGTCCTGCCACCGGATGAATAGCATACGAAACTTCTGTGTCGTTTGCCTCAAGCAGATCACCAAGTTCCTTGACCACATGCTGGGCCTGGGCAACGGCCAGACCGTAACCGGGTACAAAGACAACGGAGTCAGCTGCTTCCAGGATATAATACACATCTTCAGCCGTAGCCGGGCGAACTTCTCCCTGGGGACCATCGCCACCACCAGCGGCAGCTGTTGTGGTACCAAACCCGGAAAAGAGGACATTGGACAGCGACCGGTTCATGGCCTTGCACATAATCTTGGTCAGAATAATACCTGACGCACCAACCAGGGCACCGGCAACAATCAGGATAGTGTTGGAAATAACAAAGCCGGCAGCACATGCGGCAAGACCCGAGTAGCTGTTTAAAAGAGAAATAACAACGGGCATATCAGCGCCGCCAATGGGAATGGTGGAAGTTACACCAAAACCAAGGGCAACAAGAACAATCACGATAAACAGGGTATAGCCGAAGCCTGATGCCGGATTCATGCAGAACAGAGCCGCAGCTCCCAAGGCAACCGCAAGGATTGCCGCGTTGATAATATGCTGTCCTTTAAAGATAACCGCTTTCTGGGTGATTTTACCGGACAGCTTACCAAAAGCCACCATGGAGCCGGTAAAGGTAACACCGCCTATAAAGGTTGAAAGAAAGGCAACAAGGGCAATAAATCCCGACATTTCCGGATGTTGATGATACTCGGCCCAGGCAAGAAGCAGACTGGAGATACCACCGAAGCCGTTAAACAGAGCAACCATCTCCGGCATAGAGGTCATCTCGACTTTGATTGCCGCAACGACCCCAACAACCGTACCAATAACCATCCCGAGAATAATCCATTTATAATCAAGCCCCTGGGCCATCATTGTAACGACAACAGCTACAAACATGCCCACAGCAGAGAGCAGATTACCCCTCCGGGCCGTTGCCGGAGAACTGAGCATTTTCAGCCCCAGAATAAACAATGCCCCTGAAACAATATAGGCAAAATTAATGAACAGAGGACTCATTTTGCCCCTCCCTTATCTTTTTTCTTAAACATTTCCAGCATACGGTTTGTCACCACATAACCGCCAACCACATTGATTGTGGCAAAGGTCACTGCCAGAGTGCCGAGAAGTGCTGAAAAAACATAATTATCAGCATGAAGCGATGCCAGCGCACCGACCAGAGTAATCCCTGAAATCGCATTAGATCCGGACATGAGCGGAGTATGCAGCGTCGACGGCACCTTGGAGATGAGCTCAAAGCCCAGGAAAATAGCCAACACAAAAACAAAGGTTAAATATACCGATTCCATTGCTACCTCACTTATTCATAATGGACTTATACATTTCGCTGACGATTTCACCGTTATGGGTTATCAATGCACCCTGCATGATTTCGTCTTCACGATCCAGGACAAACACACCTGCCTCCTTATCCCAGAAATGATCCACAAAATTGCCAAGATTTGAAGAATACATCTGGCTGGCAGTCTCAGCCGCCCGCCCGGGCAGGTTGCCAAGACCAATAACCTTGACACCCTCAATCTCAACGATCTTGTCAACTTCTGATCCTTCAACATTGCCGCCGGTTTCAACCGCCATGTCAATAATGACGGAACCAGGTCGCATGGCAGCCAGCATGGCCCGGTCAACGATGCGGGGAGCCGGACGTCCAAATAACTGGGCCGTGGTTATAACCACATCCGCATTGGCACAGGCTTTGGCCATTTCCTCTTTCTGCTTGGCCATCTGCTCCGGAGTTAGCTCTTTGGCATACCCATCCTTGGTCTGCCCGGTTTCGCCAAGATCGACTTTGACAAACTTAGCCCCCAGGGACTTCACCTGCTCTTCGACTACAGGCCTGGTGTCAAAGGCTTCAACACGCGCACCAAGACGCTTGGCAGTGGCAATGGCCTGCAAACCGGCCACACCGACACCAATAATAAACACACGGGCAGGCTTTATGGTGCCGGCCGGAGTGGTCATCATGGGGAACACCTTGTCCAGATGATCCGCGCCAAGTATTACCGCAACATAGCCGCCCAGGTTAGCCTGGGAAGATAACACATCCATTTTCTGAGCTACTGTTGTCCGGGGGATCATCTCCAGGCTGACCGCAGAGATACCAGCTTCCTTTAATTTATCCACCAGTTCAACTTCATTAAACGGATCCAGATAACTCACATGGATACACCCTTTTTTCATGGTCTCGACTTCGTCCATTGGTGGTTTACGCAACCTGAGCACCATATCGGAAGAACTGAGCATTTCTGCCCTGTCGCTGCCGATAACCGCCCCTGCCTTCACATAATCAGCATCTTCAAACCGGCACGGCATGCCAAGACCGGATTCAATCTCAATGTTTGCACCCAGTTTTGTTAATTTTTCTACGGTTGCCGGAACCAGAGGGACACGATTTTCCCCCTTATAGAGCTCTTTCATGACCGCAATTTTCATAGAGTCACTCCTTACGCTTATACAATATTATATCCGACAATTCCTATCCCTGTCGAAATCCTGTGTGTAAAGGGTCAGCTAAATACAGACCAAGATACAACGCATTGATCGTTTTTACACGAAATACTAAAAGGTGCCTTGAAAAATCTGAATTTTCATTTTCTTGTGACGCAGAGGTAAGCGGACCTGCGAGACGCCGAAAGGCAATTTTTCAAGGTACCCTGAAGTAACACTTTAGATGGGTGCTGAAAACCTGTAAGACGACCGGCATTAACTTCAAGAGTACCTCTTGTTCGGAATCTTCGCGTACCTGTTCATTTAAAGAGTGGGAAGCTTACTTTTGCACTACTCATGCAGGCGTAAATGGACAAAAAGGTAAGCGCAGACTCCGTGAGGCACTCCTGAAGAGTTTCAGAAAACACATCATTTACTTGCGCGGCAGGAAACAGCTTAACGGATGATTCCGCTTACAAAGAACGTGGAAATTTCTGTCGGAGACGCTCAAGAAGCCGCTCATGAATATTATCAAAACCGCCGTTGGACAAAACAGCAGGACAAAACAGCAATGATATCTCCTGCACGGGATTTTCTGCCTAAAAAATCAAGTATGCCCTCGGTATCGGAAAAATAATGGGCATCAATTTCCTGCCTCCGCAGAGCTGCAACAAGCGTCTGTGAAGAAAACTGTTCTTCGGGAGGCAAGGTCGCAAGCGGGACAATTTCCGGGATAATGACACGATCTGATCCGGTAAACGCCGTTGCATACTGCTGCTGAAAAACAGCTCGCCTGCTCGAGTTGGTGCGCGGCTCAAAAACTATCACCAGACGGCGATCAGGCCAGGCAAGTCGAAGCGCCTTTATTGTTTCCTTTACCGCTGTAGGGTGATGGGCAAAATCATCAAGCACAAGAATATCATTCACCTCTCCCCTGACCTGTTGCCGCCGCTTGACCCCCTCAAAAGAGGCCAGTCCCTGGTGAATCGCTGTGCGATCAATTCCCAGGTGATCCATGAGAGCAATGACAGCAAGGCTGTTCAACCCGTTATGAATGCCTGGCATGGGCAACGAAAACCTGCCGTAAACAACCCCATCTTTTCTGGCTGTAAAGCTGCTGCTCATCCCTGATGGACGAAAATCCTCCAGCTGCCACCGGCAATCAGCTCCTGTGCCATAACTGATAACCCGGCTATGGCACTGACCCGCAATCTCAGCAACAACCGGATCATCCATACAGGCCACCAGAGCGCCGTCTTTCGGGATAAGGCCGACAAAACGGGAAAAAGAGGCTTTGATCTGATCCAGATCAGCAAAAATATCTGCATGATCAAACTCTATGGAGGTCAGGATGGCACAATGAGGGCGATAATGGAGAAATTTGGAGACTTTATTAAAAAATGCCGTATCATATTCATCCCCCTCCACCACAAAAAACTCCCCCTTGCCCAGACGGTAATTCCTGCCAAACGCCTCAACAATACCGCCAATGAGAAACCCCGGCGACGAGCCGGCACGATACAGAGCCGTTGCCAACATGGACGAGGTCGTTGTTTTGCCGTGGGTACCGGCAACAACAAGAGAGGTTAGATTCTGCAGAAAAAAATGACCCAGTGCCTGGGGCATGGAAAGGTAAGGAATCTTTAACCGTGCCAGGGCCTCAGCCTCTGCAAAAACAGCCTGAATAACATTCCCGACAATAACGAGATCAGGCCGTTCTTCGAGATTTTCCGCCCTGTACCCTTCCATGACATCAATGCCGGCCTCAGCCAGAAAGTCGGACATGGGCGGATACACATTCTGATCTGACCCCGTTACTCTATAGCCCTGCTCTTTCAGCATTCCGGCCATGGCAGCCATGCCGGTTCCGCAGACCCCCATCACATGAATATGATGTACTTCTCCGGGAGCTTTATTGAGTTGTGGATCCAGCCGTGCACCCATTAGAAATCCTTTGCCGAGGATTTGACAGTCTGAAAAACCCGCTCATAGGTCTCTTCAAAATTCGCTGGTGTCAGCCGCCCGACTTCAATAAATTTAACAACAATTTCCTTGGTTACCTTGAAAACCGCCTCATCTGTGATCGGTCGATTGTACGGTTTGCTGTTTTGTTGTTCAGACATGTGTCTCACTCCACAGGTTACAGACTTAAAGGTCTGCCAGGGATGGTGGTCACCGGCAGAAAAAGACAGCCCGCCCCAAGAGGGCAGGACATTACACACGAGCTTTGCAATAAAAAACCCCTGTTGCTGGGAAGAAGGCCAATTCTAGTCCAGAGCAACAGGGGTCCTCTTCTCTCACAGGAAAAACCTATGCAGCACTCCCCGGGAGAATGATCTCAGGAAATATGTTTCCTATATCAATTCTTTGCCAGCAGCACAAAATCGATGCCGCTGGCATAATCAATCAATGTCTGCTTTTCGACTCTGGTCCCTTTCACTGTTACCATAAAACGGTTGGCAACAACGATGTTTACCTCACCATTTTTTGTCTTGTCATCATATTTGATAATGGCCCGCTGGCCTTTAACGGTTACAAGACTGCCTCCGGCTGCACCGGCAAACATGGGATTTTTGAGCATCATCATCACTGACTGTAATACAGGGGAGTCAGAGACAATCTCCACGGAAACCGCCGCTCCTGCTTTGCTATAATCACGGCTCACAGTAACCCCGCCTCCAAACACTGCCGTACCAAGGGTCTGGGCGCTGGCCGGTTTTGCCTGCCAGCCCGCAAGCGGCTCAGGCAGCAGATCTTTCATCCGTTCACTTTTCTTCTGGCGGACAAGCTGGGACGCGTAATCAAGGTTGGACGCCGCCCCGGCAAAATCACCGACCCGGTACTGTTTAATGGCCTGATCAATGGTCGTCAGGACAGCATCTGTTCCCTCAGCAGCCAGCAGCGGATTGACGATAAACCCGACAATCACCAGAACCAAGACACAAACGTTTTGCTGTTTCATTCGTTTTTTCCCCACACAATAAAAACTCTTTTATATGGCGTTGTGATACCAGTTAACGGCCCTCTGTGTCAAGCAAAGATGACCGCTCCGCACACTTGAAAGACAACCTTTCATCCAGATTCTATCTTGTTGCCCCGGCTTATTTGGGATACAATCAGATGAAAGAAATCTTCTCTTCCTTTTATTCATTTCAGCAGCTGTATTTGCTGTATTATCAGGATAATAATGGCTGATCCCTTCAGAAAAAAACTCGTCCCGATCACAAAGCTGCAAACAATCCGTGGCGTGCAACTCCCCATAGGCCTTGATTTTATCCAGCTTGTAGTCACCGGTCCGCCCGGTGCGGGGAAAACCTATTATATCAACACGATCCATGGCTGGCCCAACGAGGGATATCTTGATCTGACCCGCAAGGGCTGGTGGAAAGACCGTTCCCTCACCTACCGCCCCCGTGAGGTCCACCTGGGCCTGCCCTTTGAAGGAGTGCCCCAGGGGCTTGCTGTTTTTGATCAGCAGTGGTTGGAGGCATCTCCTCCGCTCAAACTGCAGCTCAATCGTTTTCAGCTCCCCCCTGACGGCAGCAGATTTTTGCAGACTGACTGGCGACAGCGGTATATTTTCGAATTTCTTCTTCCGACAGCCGATAT
>QNYF01000065.1 GCA_003978695.1 Desulfobulbus sp.
CGATTTGCCGCACCCCGATGGCCCGATAAGCGCCGTCACTTCACCGGTGGGTATTTGCGTATTGACCGAAAAGAGCGCTTGGCTTTTTCCGTAGTAGAAGTTGAGATCACGAGTCTCTATTTTATAGGTTGTCACGAGATGACTCCTTTGTAGTTGCAGTGGGAAGGGTGAGAATAAAAGTGCTTCCTTTACCTAAGGTGCTCTCAACAGAACACGAGCCGTTGTGGATACCAATGATGTGCTTTACAATGGAGAGTCCAAGTCCCGTTCCACCGATAGAGCGGTCTCGTCCGGTGTCCACGCGATAGAATCGCTCAAAGAGGCGGGGAATATGCTCTTGGGCTATTCCCGTTCCGTTGTCTTGCACCGTAAGGGTGATGGTATCGTCATTTTTAGTGAGTCCAAGGGTGATAGTGCTTCCACGGGGGCTGTACTTAATGGCATTGTCCACAAGATTTGCCCATACCTGGTTTATGCGCTGTTGGTCGGCAAGCACTATGATGTCCGGTTGCGGGCGAAAATGAATGGTGATGTTCTTTTCTTCAGCAAGAATTGAGTAAAGGTCGAGTACATTTTCAACAGTTGCTGCAAGGTCAAGCGGGACAAGTTTAAGTTTTACCGTATCTGCCTCTGCCTCGGCAACGTTAAGCATTGTGTTGAGCATGGAGAGCAGGCTGTCGGATTCTTCCAGACAGTCGGCAAGGGCTTCCCGCAGGTGCTCGGGGTCGTCCTCCTTGTGGAGACTATATTCGGCAATGGCCCGCAGACGTGTGATGGGGGTGCGAAGGTCATGGGCTACATTGTCCATTGATTCCTGTAATTCACGGGTTAACTGCCGGTGACGGAAGAGCAGTTTGTTAACGGCCTGGACCAGGAGTTGCTCCCCGCCATTCATCGAGGATGCGGATTGCATGGGATCGGTTTTTCCCGGGTCCAGTCGCTCTATTTTGCCAGCGAGTTGTCTGGACGTTTTTTCCGCCCGTTTCCAGGCTATCCGGGCCGGGATAAAACACAAGAGCAGGAAGAACAATGTTGCCAGTGTCAGTAAAGCAATGAGGTTTTTACAGAGGTTCCAGCTCGCATTGCTGTTTATTCCGACCTGCAGGGTGGTTCCGTCTTGAAGCTGTGTCGCCGCAACCGACCATCCACCCCAATGAGTACCGCTTTGCAGGCTGTGCCACAGCAGATTATCTGCTACGGAAAAGCTGCTGAAATCTGGTAGGGGAACGGTTGGATCGGGCCTGTTGTTACTTATGAGCACAAGCCTAAGTGCGGGGCTTTCCAGGCGAAGAAAGCTTCCGGAAACCGTTGAGGGCGACAAAAAAGACAATTGCAGAGCTGATGGACCCTGCCGGTTGTAGACAGCTTGAAAAGAGTGCAGTTGCTGCTGAACTTTCACCTGTTCCTGCTGGCGCAGGTAAAAATAAATGACAGCAGTAGTTGTGAAGAAAAAAAGGAGCGTACATATCCAGTAGGGGATGACGTGGTAAATCAGTGTACGAAACGAAAAGTCAATCCGTTTTGATGACATAGCCCATCCCGCGGACAGTGTGGATCAGTTTTGGTGAAAAATCCTTGTCAACTCTGTTACGCAGCCGGCAGACAAGGACATCAACAACATTGGTCTGCGGGTCGAAACTGTAGTCATAGACGTTTTCAAGGATTGCTGTTTTGGAGACAATCCGTCCCTGGTTGCGCAACAGATATTCCAGCAGAGAAAACTCTTTGGCAGGCAGCTCTATTTTTTTGTTCTGGCGGGTAACCTCACGGGACAGCAGGTCCATATTCAGATCGGCAATATGCAGATTGTGGCTGTCCACGGATCTGGAATCTCGTCTGATAAGAGCCTGAATGCGGGCCAGCAGTTCGGCAAAGGAGAATGGTTTGACCAGATAATCATCACTTCCCTTTTGCAGGCCGGTGATGCGGTCCTCAACGCTTCGTTTGGCACTGAGGATGAGCACCGGAGTCGTTATCCCCTGTTTTCTGATGTTTTCGATGATGGTGAGGCCGTCCATGGAGGGCAGCATGATGTCGACGACTGCGGCATCATAAGTCGTGGCCTCAAACAGGGAAAGCCCGTCAAGTCCGTCTGCGACAAGGTCGACAGTCAGCCCAGCTTCCCGTAATCCTTTACGGATAAATGAGCCTATTTTTTCATCATCTTCTATGACAAGAATACGCATGGCTAAGCAAAATCCTCCATCTGATGAAGATAAAGCTTTTTTAAGCCGTGTCAAGCAAGCCCCAGCAAGATACCTGCCTGATAGATGGCCACAGAGAGAATGAGGGCAAACACGGTGTTGAATCCCATGGAAAAAAAAGCCCATTTCCAGGAGCCTGCTTCATTTGCAATAGCAACAATGGTCACAAAACAGGGAGCGTAAAACATAATAAAGGCAAGCACGGAAAGACCTACAACAGGGTTCCAGTGCGGGTCTCTGGCCAGACGATCTTTAAGTGATGTCGTGTTCTGCGAATCAATATCCCCAAGGGAGTAAGCTGTACCAAGGGTTGAAACAATGACTTCTTTTGCGGCAAATCCTCCAACCAGTGCAATATTCGTCCGCCAGTCAAAACCCGCATAATGACTCACCGGCTCAAGGGCAATGCCTATTCGTCCGGCAAGAGAGTTGCGAAGTTTCGCTTCGGCCTCAAGGCCATTAATTTTTGCAAGTTCATCTTGAATGTCAGCTGATTGTGAGGAGGTTGTCTCCTGTCGCATCTGGTCAAATACGGCTGCTTCCTGATGCGGCAGTCCTGGATATGTCATCATTGCCCAGAGCAGGATAGATATTCCCAGAATGACTGTGCCTGCTTTTTTTATGTACTGCCAGGTACGTTCCCAGGTGTGAATGAACAGTCCTTTCAGGGTCGGGAACCTGTACGGAGGCAGCTCCATCACAAATGGAGTTGATTCTCCTTTAAGCACTGTCATCCGCAGGAATTTTGCAGCCATCAGGGCAACGATCCAGGCGGCAACAGTGGCCAGAAACATGTAACGGGCCTGATGAGACGAGAAAAACGCGCCGATAATCAGGGTGAGAACAGGCAGCTTGGCACCGCAGTTCATAAAGGGAACCGTCAGCAGGGTGGCCATGCGCTCTTTAGGAGAACGAAGGGTTCGGGTCGCCATAACTCCAGGAACAGCGCATCCTCCGGCA
The DNA here is from genome assembly GCA_003978695.1 of Desulfobulbus sp. GTDB lineage: Bacteria > Desulfobacterota > Desulfobulbia > Desulfobulbales > Desulfobulbaceae > Desulfobulbus_C. The sequence continues at coordinate 3,165 of QNYF01000065.1, forward strand.
ATTCCGCCTGAAACAATAAATGGCATGACAGAGGAGCCGTGCAGACCAAAAAAATGAAAGATACGGTCCATCATAAAAGCGACCCGGGCCAGATAGCCGGAATCTTCCAGCACTGCTATGCCAAAGAACATGAACATAATGATGGGGACAAAGCCAAGAACCCCGCCAACACCGTCAATAACCCCGGAAATGATCATGGATTTAATCGGACCGTCCGGGAGGATCGAGTCGACAGTCTGGCTGAGGAGTGCAAAAAGGGAAGCAAGCCAGTCAACGAGAAAGGTCGAGAAATTAAAGGTAAAACTATACAGGGTAAAAAGGATGGCGGCCATGATAAGAGGGCCGATAATCCTGTTGGTGACAATTTTATCTATTTTGTCAGATGTATAAAGGCGGTTATTGTCAAAGGTTCTGGTGACCACCTCCTGTCTGAGAATGGATTTGATAAACCCATACCTGTGATCGGCAATGACGGCTTCAGGGAAGGCATCAACCGTTGTCTGGAGATGATGTGTAAGGGTCTCACTTCGCTGGACAAGGGTCCGGGTGACTTCACTGTCAGCAGCTTGGGCCTTATCAAGAATCTGTTCGTCATTTTCAAGGATCTTCAGGCCGGTCCAGCGGGCAGGGTAGGTGTCAGTGAGCAGATGTGAGTTTTCAATCCTGGGGATGATTTCTCTCAACGCTTCGTCAATGTCGGGGCCATAGCGCAAAAGAGTCGGGGGATGATCCCTCTCACCACTGGCCGTAAGCACGGTTGTAAATAATTCATCAACCCCCTGTCCTGAGCGGGCAATAATGGGAACGACGGGAACACCGAGGAGTTTTGCAAGTTTTTGTGTATGGATTTTAATGCCCCGTTTTTCCGCCACGTCCACCATGTTCAGGGCAATCACAAGCGGGATGCCGAGTTCCAGAAACTGGGTTGTCAGGTAGAGATTTCGTTCAAGGTTGGAGGCATCGACAATGTCGATGACCATGTCGGGTTTTTCATTGACCAGATAGTCTCTTGCAACGAGTTCCTCAACTGAATAAGCGGTCAGGGAATAGGTCCCTGGAAGGTCGATTATTCTGATCGAGTTGGTGTTAAAAGTAAAAAAACCTTCTTTCTTGTCAACTGTGACGCCTGGATAATTCCCCACATGCTGCCTTGCCCCGGTCAGGTGGTTGAACAGGGTGGTCTTGCCGGAATTGGGATTTCCGGCAAGGGTAATATGTAATGGGTTGTTCACCGTGATCTTCTCCTGGGAGTCAAGCGGCCGCATTGTATGCGATCCGCTTCATTATTTTCGCAAGGTCAGTGTACATCTGTGTATACGAAGGCCTATCGGGGCATTGAGCAATGCCCCGATAGGCTACTGTAACTAGCGGTGCCTGCCGCGGATCATTTTTCCTCAGTTTCCTTATGCTGGCTGAGGGGAAAGGAAGAACATCCTGACTCGCTGCAGCCATAACAGCATCCTCCACACGACGAGGAGCCGGGGCGAAATACAGCCAGCAGCTTTCTGCCGACATAGATAAGAGCGACAAGAATAATGAGCGAAACTATAATGGTTTGCATTTTAGGGTCCTTTTAAGGGATGTGTTTTAGGCGCGCCTAAACCTGTCAGCAAAAAAAAAGAACTTTACATGGGAGTAACAAAAATATTGTCTGCGGTCAGCTGATCCAGACTGAGTGTTCCTCCATTTACCTTGACCATACATCTATGCCCCTTGCCATGGCGACGGCCTTGTCCACGTCTTCGAGCCGGGCATAACAGCTCCATTTCTGTGCCTGGCAAAACGCCAAGGTTAGCCATCCTGGCACAGGATTTTCGATCTCCACTGATTTTGCAGACCTTGACTTTGCCGCATCCGCAACGTTCTGTAAGGGGGCGGGCATCAGTGGGGCATTCAACTTTGAGTCGATTGCAGTTACTGTCGGTACCATTCAGGCATTGACAGGTTATGTCAGGATGATTTTTAGTCATATCACTCTTTATTAAAAGTTGAGTTTTAGGTACACCAAACAATGTGCACTGTCAATATCTTTTGCAAGGTTTTTTTAGGATAATCAGGTAATATAAAGTTTGTTCCTGCAGATTTGCAGGGCACTGAAACAGCCTTATTAAGAAATACTTCTCTCCTCTATGCCTTCTGAACAATCAAAACAGAATTTGCTCTCCGCCCGGAAAAGAGCTGCTGTTTCTATCGCTCTTAATATTGCTCTTACGGCAGGGAAGGGTATTGCCGGGGTTGCCTCGTCTTCCACCGCTCTTATTGGTGATGCCATTCATTCAGCGACGGACGTTTTGGCATCCATCGCTGCTTTTGTCGGCCTCTGGGTTGCCGGGCGGGAGCATCCATCATTCCCCTATGGCCTCTATAAAGCGGAAACCGTAGCCACTCTTATAACGTCGATTGCCGTCATTGTCGCCGCTTATGAAATAGGCAGGCAGGCATTTTTTGGCACGAATCGTTTGCCGGACACGGCCATTGCCCTTCCTGTGGCTGCTGTTTCACTTATTGTCGCATTATGTTTTGGTCTCTATCAGCTCAAGGCAGGGAAAAGGCTGCATTCACCCGCTCTACAGGCCGATGCCCGTGATTATCTGGCCGATGCCATGTCTACCGGCATTGTCCTTATCGGACTGGTTTTTACAAAATTTGGTTATCCTCTGGACAGATGGGCTGCTGCTGTGGTCTCTCTTTATGTCTTTCGGGCAGGCTCGGCATTGCTGCTGACAGCCTTAAAAGATCTGCTTGATGCCTCGATTGACCGGGAAACAGAGCGGAAAATAATTGCAATGGTTGAGCAGCATCCCCGTATTACCAGAGTTAAACAATGCCTCAGCCGGACAGCCGGCGGCAGGTTCATTGTTGACATGGATGTTGTCATGCATACCCCATCGCACCGTATAGCTGATCATGTTGCCGACCGTCTGGAGATTCTCATCCCGCAGAAGTTTCCTCTGGTGGTCATGGCCCGCATCCGACCGCATTACAGCGAAGATACTTCAGTTAAACGAATAACTCCTGTCCAGCGCCCTGAAGGAGAGGTTTCTGCTCATTTTGTCACGGCCCCCTGGTTCTTGGTAGAGACCGTTGATACGCAAAACAATCATGTCGTTAAACGGAATTTTGTGGAAAATCCCCATGTTGCCGCAAAAAAGAAAAAAGGACTCCTGGTCGGAACATGGCTGCTGTCTTTAAAGCCAGATGAGGTGAGAGTACCGGATGGCCATGATGGAACGGCAATTGTTCTTTTAAGGGAATCAGGGATCGAAATACGGTCTATACCCGGCTAGATCTTTTGTTGATGCAATCATGCTTTTCACAAGCAGGCCGGAAAAATGGAAAAAATATTTTTTTATTGTATTTTATCACGTTTTTATAAGAGAATACTGTAAGTGTCTTCGTTCGGTATGAAAGGGATTTTTCCGGAGCAGTATCTGGAGGCAATTTTTCCGATCAAATCAGGTAAATGGTACAGGGTTGTAAAAAAATGAGTGACGTCGGCCAGGGCAGAACCATTAATGAAAAACAGGCAGGTGAGGATTTTCTTCTTGAAAAAACAGCGTCAGAGTCTGCTGCAGACCACCACCGGAAAACATCACCCATGTATTCTCTGCTAGGTAATCAGGATGTCGTCCTGATCCCCATTGACGACCATAAGGAAATTGATGAGGCAGAGTTGCATGGTTTTCGCAGAACCGTTGCCGAAATTCAGTGGCTGCTGCTGGTGCTGGTTATCTTATGCATGAAACTTCCAGGCATGACGATAGAGAAGCCCATGAATCTCGTGACGTCCATGGGTATTTTTGCCGCTTATGTCTTTTTTGTCCATTATATCTGGCGTTCTCAGGACGAAAAACGATGGAAACTGGCCCTCAATACCTGGGCCATGGTCTTTTTTATCACCGCAGTTGTCTGGCAGACAGGCGGGCTGTCGAGTCCTCTTCTGCCCCTGTATTTTTTGGTTGTTATTTTGTCGGCAACAACGCTTGGCATGGTGACTACACTGCTTGAAACGTCCCTGATAACAGTGTGCTACCTTCTTCTGGCAGCTTCCGGTAGCGGGGATTTACGGCAAGGGTTTGTCAGCTTCACGCTGGCAGAGCTGCCCGGCCCTGTTATTCAACTTTTTCTGCTATGGTTCATTGCCTATTTTGTCTCACTTATTTCCTGGGAATCGGAAAAGGCCAAGGAAAAAATCCGGCAGCTCTCCCGTACAGATCAGCTGACCGGGTTGTGGAATATGAAAATGCTGCTTATCTTTATGCAGCGGGAACATAAGCGCTCTCTGCGGGAAAATCTTGAATTTTCTGTCCTGATGATTGATGCTGACAATTTAAAAGGCGTTAATGATACTTACGGGCATGATGCTGGGACCCGGATGATTATACACATTGCCGAATCCATGCGCTCCCAGTTGCGAGAGGCTGACATGCTGGCTCGTTTTGGCGGGGATGAATTTGTTGCCCTGCTGCCGGAGACAGACAGTCAGGGGGCATTACTGCTGGCAGAGTCCATGCGAAAGAAAATTGCTGAAACCAGGGTGGATTACGAAGGAAAAGAGCTCGGTATTACCGTGAGTATTGGTATCGCGTGCTTTCCCCGCCATGGACGCGAGCTTGCATATATTATGAAAATGGCTGATAAAGCCTTGTACACAAGCAAGCATCTTGGCAAGAATAGAACCAGTCTCTTTCAGGATGATAACGCCTCCGGGCAGCTCCTGGATACGGTTACCCCTTCCTGATTTCCACCTGGGATTCAAGAACGTTTTTCACCTCGCCAATCGGCACTTCCTTGCGGTGAAAAATGCCAGCGGCAAGTGCGGCTTCAGCATCTGTTTTGCTGAAGACTTCCAGGAAATGCTCAGCACTGCCAGCACCACTAGAGGCGATAACCGGGATTGTAACAGCTTCTTTGACCGCATTAATTAATTCAAGGTCAAACCCGGAATTGGTGCCGTCCCTGTCAATACAGTTGAGCAGTATCTCGCCGGCCCCAAGCTGTTCGCAAACATGGGCCAGAGTAACTGCGTCAAGATTGCGTCCTTCCCGGCCTCCTTTTATTGTACACTGATACCAGCAGTATTTCTCTCCCTGAGGTCCGGGAACGGTTGTTTCAATTACATGATGGCTGACAGCATCGGGTGAAGTGACATAGACACGCCTCGGGTCAACGGAAATAACCACTGCCTGATTTCCGTACACCCGGGCAATCTGTTCAATGGAGCTCATACCTGTGGCTTTACCTGTTTTCAGTACCTCTTCAACAATCAGAACAGCGTCTGAGCCAATGGATATTTTATCCGCCCCTGAGCGGAAGTATTCCGAGGCGACTTCCAGGGCGGTAGAGTGTTTGCCGTTGCGATCGGTAAAATCACGAATACCCCCGCCAATGGTCAACGGCACAAAGACGTTTTTCGACGTTTTTTTCAGCACATCCAGCATGGGCATGTCCTGCAGGGGGAAGTCTCTGAAGGCGGTAATATTTAAAAAGGTGATCTCATCTGCGCCCTGCTCGTAATACTCCCGGGCCAGCTGGACCGGCATACCAAGGTTTCGGACAGCGCCCTTTTCCCGTACGTCATACTGGTCACCTTTTGTCACCACCAGATCACCCTGGTCATTTGAGCGCACGTCAAGACAGGCAATAATCCGGCTGGCAAGTTGTGTCGTTTCAGGACAGGATTGAGGAATGATAGCCTCCCGTGAAGAGTCCAGAAAGTTTTCCAGAATCCGCAGGCCTGCCTTACCACTTTTTTCGGGGTGAAACTGGGTCGCCACGATGTTTCCTTTCTGGATGGAGCTGACAAATTCATAGCCGTAATCTGTCGTAGTCAGAATGTCGGCAGCATTGTCAGCCTCAACATGGAATGAGTGGACAAAATAGAGTTTTTCCTCTCCTGTAAACCCGTTAAATATTCGTGAGGGCTGCTGCACCTTTATACCATTCCAGCCGATGTGGGGAATCGCCAGTTCAGTTGTAAAGCGTTTTACCCTGCCGGGAAGAAATCCTAAACCCGGCTCATCTGGCGCTTCCTCACTGGATTCAAATAACGCCTGCAGGGCAACGCAGATTCCCAGAAACGGGCGATCAGCAAGGATATACTTTTTCAATGGCTCAATGAGTTGTTTCTGGCGCAGAATCTGCATCATTGCCCCGTAATTTCCAACCCCTGGAAAAACAAGCCGGTCTGCTCTGCCAATATCATCAGCTGAATCAACAAGAACAACTTTTTCACCAAAACTCTCAAGCGCGTTAATGACCGACCGGACATTGCCGGCACCGTAATCAAGTAGCGTAATCATGAAACATATCCGTGGCTGCGAGGACCCTTTTTGTTCTCAGGCTGTAATGCCGGCAGAGGTTCGGGTGCTCATCATCGAAAAATAAAAACAGCTCTTCTGTACAAGAGAATGAAAAAATGATACTTAGAGTGAATTGCTTGACAAGTCAAGACGTAAGCAATTTTTTCACTGGATAAACTTTACCCCATTTTCGATTCTTATGCAGGCAATGCTTCTTGCAGCCGGGTTTGGCACCCGGCTGCGTCCCTATACGCTGATTCGTCCAAAGCCGCTGTTTCCGGTTCTCAACGTGCCCCTCCTGCATATTCTTCTTGATAAACTCATACTGGCCGGTTGCGGAAAAATTGTCGTGAATTGCCACCATCTGGCATATCAGATCAAAGCCGCCGTCGCAGACAGGCCGGAAGTTATTCTCCAGTATGAGCCGGAAATTCTGGGAACCGGCGGCAGCCTTCGAAAGGCACTGCCCCTGTTTGATAATGGCCCGGTTCTGGTAATGAATGGGGATATTTATCATGATTTGAATGTCATGGATCTTTTGGCCCATCACCAGAGCCATGATTTCCCGGTTACCATGGCCATGCATGATTACCCCCGTTTTAATTCTGTACATGTTCGTGAGGAAAAGGTTATTGCATTTGCAGACAACCATTTAAAGCCAGGCGGGGGAATACTGGCATTTACCGGGATTCATATTCTGCAGAGACATATAATTGAAAGGATTCCTGAACAAGGGTTTTTTCACATAATTGATCTTTACAAACAACTCGCAGGAGAAGGTCAGATAGGCAGCATGCGTATTGACGATTGTTTCTGGCAGGATATCGGCACGCCGGAAGACTATCTTGATCTCCATCGGGCGCTGCTCTGCAAAGGAAAGAGCAATGATGAATGCAGATATTGGCATATCAGCACAAAGGCCTGCATTGAAGAAAATGTTGAGCTCAAGGAGTGGGGAGCTGTAGGCCCGGAAGCAAAGATTTCCAGCGGTTCGAGCCTGGCACGCTGTGTTGTCTGGGAGGGAGCGCATGTCGATTCGGGGCAGGAACTCACAGACCAGATAGTATGTCCGGAGATACAGGCCGTTACAAAATAAGGGAGCATGTCTGTTGTCTATGAACGCTCCACAGCGGTGGTTTTTAAAAAAATCGGTGGTTAATAAGAAAGTGAACGCCAATGCTTGCGGCGTAGCCAAGTGCAATAACAGGTGTCCATTTCAGGTGGCCGACAAAGGTGTAAATGCCCCGGGCATGTCCCATCAGGGCAACTCCAGCGGCAGACCCAATTGAGAGCAGACTGCCACCCACTCCAGCTGTCAGGGTAACCAGCAGCCAGTGGCCTGTACTCATGTCCGGATGCATGGTGAGTACGGCAAACATGACCGGAATATTGTCAACAATCGCAGAGAGCAATCCAACCATTATGTTGGCCGTGGCCGGACCCCAGCTTCCGTACATGGTACGGGAGGCCATCCCCAGATAGCCGATAAATCCGAGCCCGCCTACACAGAGGATAACCCCGTAAAAGAAAATCAAGGTGTCCCATTCTGCCCGGGCAATATTTCGGAACACATCAAAGGCCATGGTATCGCCAATCCGTTCCCTGGCTTTATCAGGGTCGTAAAACGGGCTGTCTTTCTCGTTTTTATGGGTTTGTTTCAGGTAAAAGCCAAAAAATTTCAGATACGCAAGCCCCGTCATCATGCCCATCATGGGAGGAAGATGGAGAAAATTATGAAAGCTTACGGCTGTAATAATGGTCATCAGGAATAAAACCATTACAATGATTGCGCCCCGTTTCATTTTTACCCGAAGTGCACACGGAACAGGATCGTGTTTTGGTACAGCAAAATTCATGATGATTGCCGGAACCAGCCAGTTTACTGCGGCGGGAATGAAGAGGTAAAAGAAGGTCCAGAAATCAATATTTCCTTTCTGCCAGACCATGAGGGTCGTGATGTCTCCAAAGGGGCTGAAGGCTCCGCCCGCATTTGCAGCAACAACAATATTGATACAGGCAAGACTGATGAACTTGGCGTTGTCCTTGCCAATGGCCATGACTACAGCGCACATAAGCAGTGCTGTGGTAAGGTTGTCTGCAACTGGCGAGATAAAAAAGGCAAGCAGCCCGGTTATCCAGAACAGCTTCCGCAAAGAATAGCCCGCGCAGACCAGTCTTACACGCAGAGCCTCAAAAACCTGGCGTTCCTCCATGGCATTTATATAGGTCATGGCGACCAGGAGAAAGAGAAAGAGTTCAGCGTACTCTAGAATATTATGGCGGACAGCTATCTCAGCGGCATGCGTAAATCCGTGCCTGGTGTAGATCCAGCCAATGATGCCCCAGATCAAACCGGCCGCAAGCAGAACCGGCTTGGATTTACGCATATGGGTGTATTCTTCGCTCATAACCAGGGCGTAGGCAAGCACAAAGATAATGAGGGAGGCAATGCCCACCCAGCTTCCGGTGAGGTCGAGATGGTGTACACCCTCGGCCGCAGTGGCCAGAGCCATGCCAGGTAGACAAAGTACAGCAATAAACAAACTGCAAAGAGGTGATAAAACAACGGTCACGACCTGCCTCCATTGGAAGGATTCATTTACTGTCAATGATAAGCGATTTTCATCTTTTTTCCCCTGATTATATTGTCGATATTCCTTTAAGCATTCAAAAAAATTTGCCAAAGAGACTGCGCTCAACTAAACTCGAGATAATTATGTTGTTGGTTCTATTAAATGAAAAGACTTTTTTCTCCAAGTATCCTCCAGAGAGTTCTCGTTATAAAGAGTTGAGGTTGGTATGGCTGTGTCAAGAAAAACAGGTGGATTCATAGGTTTTCTGCTCATTGCGATTGTTGTGGGATGGTTCAGCCCCCTGTGGGCAGAATCATATTTTTTTGTAGATGAATTTGAGGGACCACACCTGAATTCATCTATCTGGAAGAGTGAACAAGTCCGGGGAAGGAGATGGTGTGGAGAAGAGGAGAACGGTTTTGCACCAGGAACCTGGGTCAGTATTGCCTCCACACCGTGCTACAGTACCCTGCAACCACCCCCTTACGGGAGTATTGAAATCAGTGAAGACGGTGTGCATCTGAATTCATTAAATGAGTATGTTTTCCCTTATTTTTTTACAGGCCCTTCGAGCCACCTCTCACCGTTTCCACCAACCGGGGATTTCAGTCTGGAGATTCGACTCAGGCATGATTACATTGGAGTAGCTGGCAATGGTGTATATATCAGGTTTTGGGATGATAATAAACCGGAGGGGGAAAATCCTCCTATTATTCCGGAGTTGAGAGTTTTTTCAATATGGTCGGACACGAACAGCTCCCGTATAGGATTATTAGGGGAGTCAACAGAATTTTCTGATATCCCCGGACTTTTTAACGTGTATCGGCTCGAATACAGGAAAGGGCAATATTCCGCGTTTATTAACGATATCTTGGTTGCCGGTCCAATCAAGAGTGAACTACGGCCCAATACCATTTGGGTAGGGAATCCACTTGCTCTTTGGTGGATTTACAGCGGAGAAGCCGGATGGTCGGCATTTACCATTGATTACATCAGAGTCAGTAAGCTCAACAGACAGGATGAAGAGTTCAGCAAGATATATTAGCTTGACTCATAACTATTCAGCTGCATCCCATCTCGGAGTCGTGGCTTACCGGCGACAATCAGGCCGCCTCACAGAGGTGTGACACCGCTTCGCTGTTATATTCGTTGGCCTGCTTGCCACAATATGGGGCACATCTTCTAAGTAACAAAATATCAACGTACTGATTTTTCGTTACTTTTAAAATATATGCCGGGGCACCCGGTTGGGGTGCTGAACAGTTACAGACCACACGTTATGCCAAAGTCGGGGTGCTACCTGAATAGCACCCCTGGCTCAGGTGAGATCCGTTGGTAGTCCGTCAGAAAGAACATGGCGCCATTATGCTTGATTGCATTAATGGCATAACTCTTGCTTTGAGTATTCTGACGTAATCGAGTGACTTCTTCTCCTGCCATTGGCAGGTAAATTCTGGGCAGCCTACCGGAAAATATGTCGGGCGCTCAGGTGATTGACAACCTGTAATTCATTGCTTACTTTTTAGACGAATCATTGACTTGGATCTCAAGGGAAAGAACATGTGGTATCAACGCATCGCTTTATATTTGAGTCTCCTGTTTGTGCTGTTGCCCGGTTTATCGTCATGCGTGGACAAGGATCAAAGAGGACAGAAAAGACAAAAAATGAAGATTGTCTGTCTGGGTGACTCGATTACCTATGGACATAAACTTGTTGATCCGGCACGGGAGAGCTACCCCGCGAGGTTACGGCAGTTGGCCCATGGCAGGTGGCAGGTCTTAAATCTGGGGATCAACGGGGCAACAGTGCTTGGCAAGGGGGATATTCCCATAATCAAGCAGGAAGTCTATAATCAGGCCTTGCACGCCAACCCCGATTTCGTTGTTATCATGCTGGGAACAAATGATACCAAGAACGTCAATTGGAAGTATTTGCAGGAGTTTGAGAAAGATTACAGGGCCATGATTACTGATTTGCGCAGCCAACCTTCCAGGCCTCATCTGATACTCTGTTCAATACCACCTATTCTTATTGATTATCCCAACGGCCTGAAGGCTGCACGTCAGCAGCAGGTGAATATGTTGCTGCGTAGAGTTGCGGCTCAGGCCGGTGTAGACTATCTTGATATTTCTGCCACAATGGCCAATATGCCATCTTTCTTTGTCGATGGAATTCATCCCAACGGACTCGGGGCAAAACAAATTGCTGCCCTTGTTTTTTCTCAAATATCCAGTCTGTAAATCTTTATCACATATATTATGGAAAGAGTAATGCATCTACGTACACTTCCCCAGTTCGTTTTTATTTTTTGTCTGGCTTGTTTCTTTTTAACGACAAATGGTTTTGCAGGGTCTCTTGAGCAGTTCACCACTGTTCATACCAGAGTTGTCTGGGTGCAGGAACAGGGGCAGGGAACGGACACCTTTGCCCTTGGTGAGAACCTTAAACTCATGGGGTTTGACTCCAGGGATGGCAAGGGGGAAAGAGTCATCTTGCCGGAAACCGGCAATTTTTATAAATCTTTTTTTACTCCGGATGGGCAAAAGATCGTGGTGAGTAACCGCAGGCTCCATGAAATTTATCTGGTGGATTTTGAAAAAGGTGGCAAAAAAAAGCTGGGACAGGGTGTTGCTGTAGATGTCTGGAAAGACCCTGCAACCGATATTGTCTGGGTCTATGCGCTGGCAGGTAACGGACCGGAAAATATTTATTTTACCACCCATCCACTTATTCGTTTTCCGTTGGAACACCCTGAGCAGCGGGAAAAAGTGTGGGACAAAACTCCTCTTTCCTGGAGTAATTTTGATCTGTCCCGAGACGGAAAATTTGCAGGTGGGCTTTTCCCTTGGCCTCATGCAGGAATTTTGCTTTTTGAAAAGAATACATGGAAACAATATGGCAAGGGGTGCTGGACAGCGCTCAGTCCAGATTCCAGCGCAATTCTCTGGGTATTTGATGGGCTTCATAGAAATCTTAATTTTGTCAATCCGTTCACTGCTGAATTCTGGTCAACCAATATAAATAATGCGCCAGGTATTGGTGGATACGAGGTCTATCATCCCCGCTGGTCCAACCATGTCCGTTATCTCACCATGACAGGTCCTTACGTGGAAGGTGAAGGAGGCAACAAAATCACTGGAGGCGGCAAAAAGGTTGAGGTGTATATTGGCAGGTTCAGTCCTGATCTGAAAAAAGTGGAGGACTGGTTTCAGCTCACCCATAATAAGTTGGCAGATTTTTACCCTGAAGTCTGGCTGGAAAACGGCAGTTTAAGTACGTTGTCCGCTGCTCCGCAAACGCCAGTACCATTTGCTACCAGAACAGGAGGTTTGGAATGGCCCTCAACCAGAAAATCGCTGGTGTTTGTCTGGGAGAATGTTTTGGCAGAAAACAAACTCGACGAAAAAAGTGTGTTGGGTTTTAGCCAGTTCCGGGTAACAGCAAAACAAAAGGCTCGTTTTAATCGTTTTTTGGAGATGGACCTTCAGGGAGGGGGTTTTGTTGCCGACTGGCCTTCTGAAAAAGCTACCTTGCTTATTAACAGGAATCAATTCTTTGGATTTGAGTTGTTGTTCACACCTGAGACAAGTGGAAAGAATACTTCGGGCCCGATACTCCGGTTCAGGGAAAAGGGAAAAATGCAAGGGGTTGCCCTGTTTCAACAGGGGGAACACCTTGGGCTGGAAATCTCATCAACAGATCGTCCTGCTGTCCGGGAGGAAATACCAGTAGTTCTGCGATCTGGCCGACCGGTTCATCTCCTGATTGAACTGCTGAAAGACAGGGTAAAGGTTTTTGCTGATGGACGGCTTCTGCTTGAGCACGCTGGCAAGGGTTCATATCCTGGTTTCATGAAGGATGCAGAATTGCTGTTTGGCAGCCTCGATCATCCCGAAACAGGGATTGATGGAGCGATTTCTCATGTTGCTCTTTATAGCAGTGAAGTACAGGAAAAAGAGCTTGCCGGTAATGTACGAGTTGTTACCGGGGAGTTGGAGGCGAGAAAGGCTGTCGACTCACTTCATTTTAAAGGTGAACTGATCGAAGCCTCAAGCGTTCCTGCGCCCGATGATCTGGGCGCTTACAGACGGGCGCTGGTAGTTAATCGCTACCGAATTCTTGACCAAAATGAAAACAATGATGTCCGAGAAATACTCGTTGCCCAGTGGGCAGTTCTTGACAGGAAAGTGTTGCCGGAAGCAGAAAAATTTGTACCGGGATCACTTGCAGAGCTGACTGTGGAGAAAATTGACGACCATCCCGAGCTTGAGGGTGAGAGGTTAATGATGGATATGTTTGATCCAGACCTTGATATTTATTATCAGGTCGATTGACGCAGGTAGGCATCTGGTAACGGATTTTATGGTTTTTTCTTCACATCTCTTTCTCTTTTATTTTCTGCCGCTCAGTCTGGGGTTGTATTACCTTATGCCGGATCGCGGAAAAAATCTGCTGCTCACCATTCTCAGTTATCTCTTTTACGGCTGGTCCAATCCACTGTTCACTCTGCTCATGTTTTTTTCCACAGTGGTGGATTATATTTGTGGCTGGATAATTGGCACGAGTGATCAGGATAAAGATATTTACAAGAGAAAAATTGCTCTTATCACTTCAATTGTGACAAATCTTTCTCTTCTTGCCATTTTTAAATACAGCAATTTCGCCCTGGAAAACTATAATTTACTCTTGTCTGCAGTGGGGATCGAAAATCAGGGGATTGAACTTGGTTTTCGTTTTATTCTGCCTTTGGGTATCAGTTTTTATACTTTCCAATCCATGAGTTATACTATTGACGTGTACCGGAACGATGCAGAATACCAGAAAAGTTTCATCGATTTTTCTTGTTATGTCTCCATGTTTCCACAGCTGGTTGCCGGGCCTATTATTCGATTTCAGGAAGTGGCAAATCAGTTGGCTGTACGCTCGCACACTCTGGAAAAATTTTCCAGAGGAGTGGCTCTTTTTTGTCTTGGTATGGCCAAAAAAGTTATCCTTGCCAACGGATGCGGGAAGATTGCCGATGTGATGTTTTCTGCAGGTACGCTACACTGGTTTGATAGCTGGTATGGGGCAGTTTCCTATGCCTTTCAGATATATTTTGATTTTTCAGGGTATTCTGACATGGCAATTGGCCTGGGGCTGATGTTTGGTTTTGTTTTTCCCAAAAACTTCAGCTCTCCTTATAAATCAGCGTCGATCACCGAATTCTGGAGACGTTGGCATATTTCCCTGTCCACCTGGCTTAAAGAGTATCTTTATTTCCCTCTCGGAGGAAACCGTAAGGGACAGACCCGAACGGCATTCAATCTGGTTATTGTCATGTTTCTTGGCGGGTTATGGCATGGTGCGTCGTGGAACTTTATCGTCTGGGGGCTGCTGCATGGTAGTCTGCTCGGGCTTGAACGGAGTATGGGGCGCAGGGCCTTCTATTTCAGGCTACGAAGACCTTTGAGAATTGGCCTGACCTTTCTGCTGGTGGTTATTGCCTGGGTCTTCTTTCGGGCAGAGACCTTCTCAGGAGCGCTAACGTATCTCTATAGTATGTTCGGTCTGGCAGCAGTCCCTGAGACATCATTGCTGGTCAGGGGGATTGTTTATCAGCCCTATTACAATCTGGTGATGGCCATTGCCGGCATAGTCGTCTGGGCTGCCCCGCAGAGTTGGGACTGGACCCGGGAATTGACTATCGCCAAGGCAGTAATTATTGGAGTGGTGATGTTACTTGCTCTGTCGTTGTTGACTCTTCAGTCATATAATCCATTTATTTACTTTAATTTTTAGCCATGACAATGCGACTGAACAGGGAAGAAATGGCAGCTTTGGAGGTTGGTCAGACCACGATATCACATGGTCTGTCAGCCAGTATGGTTTTTTTGTTTGTTGGTCTCATTGTAACTGTTCCCCTGGTGCAGCTGTTTCTGGACCGGCACGATGGGGTGCCTGATTTGATTGTCAGGATTAACCAGATGATTTCTGTTGAGAACGGACAGACCGGGCAGGTATCAGCTTTTCAAACCCTTTGGCGGAGAAATAACCGTCTGCTTGCCCGAATGGGAGATTTTGAAGAACAACTTGAGAAGTCGAGTTTTCTCCGAAGAATGCTTCTCTCTCCGGGCCAGCAGCTTCTTCTGAAGCTTGGTTATGGCAACGAAAAAGTCTATCCGGGAAAAAAAGGTTGGTTGTTTTATCGGCCGGATATGGACTATCTCATAGGGCAGGGGTTTCTTGATTCGTCTACTCTAAAGGAGCGGAGTCAGAGCGGAAAGATTTGGGAAAAACCGATTGAACCTGATCCGGTTTCAGCGATTCTTGATTTTAACAGGCAGTTGAACCAGCGTGGAATCAAGTTGGTTCTTTTGCCTACCCCCATTAAAGCTTCGCTGCATCCGGAGTTCTTTGCTGAGAATAGTTCCTGGCATCTTCCCTTGCAAAACAGATCCTGGCAGGATTTTATTGACCGGATGAAGGAAGAGGGAGTTGATGTTTTTGATGCAGCTCCGGTACTCAAACAGTTTCTTCAGCAAAATGATCAACCTGTATACCTTGCCACAGATACCCATTGGCGTCCTGAAGCCATGGAAGAGGTTGCCAGGCGGGTGGCATTATTTCTACGTGGGTACATTTCCACTGATGAAAAATCTATGGACTACAGACGTAAGAGCCGCCGGGTAACCAATGTGGGTGATATTGCGGCCATGCTCCAACTGACCGGTCCGTCGCGTACAGCTGACACGGAAGAAGTGGAGATTCATCCTGTTGTGTCCCGCTCTGATGAGCTCTGGCAGCCTGTTACAGAGGCTGAAGTTTTGCTGCTTGGGGATTCTTTTTCAAATATTTATTCTCTATCAGGGATGGGATGGGGGGAAGGAAGCGGCTTTGGCGAACAGGTCAGTTTTTTTCTTGATCGACCTGTTGATCTGGTATCGCAAAACGATGCGGGTGCCTTTGCCACCCGAGAAATGCTGGCAAAAGAAATGGCTCGAGGCAGGGATCGTCTGGCAGGTAAGAAGGTGGTTGTCTGGCAGTTTGCCAGTCGTGAATTATCTTCAGGTAACTGGAAACACATTGAAATGGATCTTAAAAAGAAACAGGAAAGCGGTTTTTTTGTACCAGAGCCCGGTGAGAGTCTTCATGTAAAAGCGGTTGTAGCCGCGGTTTCCCGTTCTCCACAGCCAGGGGCAGTACCCTATAAGGACAATATCATTACTCTACACCTGGTTGATGTCAAAGGTGTGAGTTCAGGAAAAGAATATGGCCAGGCTCTGGTCTACTGTTGGGGGATGCGGGACAACAAGCTTACCCGGTTTGCCCGTGTCCGGGCAGGCCAGGAAATAGATATTAAACTTGTTGACTGGGACAGTGTTGCTGAGAAATATTCATCGTACCGTCGCAGTACACTGGATGATGAAATGCTGGAACTTGAACTACCTGTTTGGGGAGAAATCAGACCATGAAAAACGCTTATATTTTGCTTGTTTTATCCATATTTTTATTAAGTTATGACATCAGCACAGCCACAACCATTAGCGAACAGGTTGCAGGCCTTGCTGATTCGGCAGGGATAGATGGTGTGGTCGTAGGAAAAGATGGTTGGCTCTTCCTGCAGGAAGAGCTTGTCCATCTAGGGAGCCCGACTTTTTTCGGTAGGGAAATGGCACAGATATCCAAGGCTACTAAAGCTGAATTTGCCGATCCTCTGCCCGCCATTGTTGACTTTAATAATCAACTCAAAGAGCTTAATATTGATCTCATTTTTGTTCCAATTCCTCCTAAGGCATTGATTTATCCCGATAAACTCCCCGCCCAGCTTACTAAAGAAGCAACCGCCCAGTTACAGAAACCTTATGAAGCCCTGTATGCGCAACTTCGTCAAGAGGGGGTACAGGTCTTGGATCTGATACCATTATACTCTAAGGCTCGTGACACGGAGCAGGTATACTGCAAGACAGATACGCATTATTCAGGGCCGGGGTTGTCGTTGTTGGCAAAAAACATTTCGGAATCATTGAAAAAAACAGACTGGTATAAAGCCATGCCGCAGACAAAGTATGTTGTTAATGCACAACCATTGGAAATTACAGGTGATCTTGCTCAGATGCTTAAGTCAGGTGCCAAGGAATCTCTTGTTCTTGATTTTGTCAGTGATCCTCAAACAGGGAAGAATATTATTCCAAAGAGTGGTAGTCCGGTCTTGCTGCTTGGCGACAGCCATACACTTGTGTTTTCTGTTGGGGGTGACCTGCACGCAACAGGAGCCGGTCTTTTTGATCAGTTAAGTGCAGATCTTGGTTTCCCACTTGACCGAATTGGTGTACGCGGCTCAGGCGCAACTCCAAGTCGTATCAAGTTGTATCAACGCAGTCGTAAAGATCCGGGCATGCTTGCTGCAAAGAAAGTTGTGATCTGGTGTCTGAGCGCCAGAGAGCTTACAGGCAGTGGTGGATGGAGAAAAATTCCTGTTGCAAAAAAGTAACAACGCACTAATGTCGCTTGGTGATGTTGTATTCACTGAGAGTTTTTTGTAAGAATTCAACAGCACCTCATGAGCTGTAGCCTCTGGCGTTGCCAGGTTTTGATCAAATGGAATATTGATTAGCCAGGAGATTTATCCATCAGGGGGGTGCTGAATCCTGACAAAATCGAGGCAGGGGCTATTTAAGCCTTGATGTAACTATTTAGCTGCACTCCATCTCGGAGTCGTGGCTTACCTGCGACAATCAGGCCGCCTCACATAGGCGGTGACACCGCTTCGCTGTTATAGTTCGTTGGTCTGCTTGCCATAATATGGGGCACATCTGAATAGTTACAGACCACACGTATGCTAAAGTCGTGGTGCTACCTGAATAGTTACGCCTTGATAAATATTAATTTCAACGGGTAAGGATGATGAACAAAAGAGGATTAGGGGTATTATTTCCCATACTGATTACCGTATTATTTTTTATGCCGATTCAACTCCAGCTCTGTATGGCTGCGGAATCGTCAGAGACAATTGTTCTTGAAGGCAGAGGTAAACAGGTTGTAGCGCCAGTTGATAAGGTAGAATCCGAGGGTATGTCAACGCCGATGATGATAGGCATTGGTGTCGGCGTAGCAGCACTTGCCGGTGGAGCCATTGCTCTTGGTTCAGGTGGAGGGGGCGATTCTTCTGCTTCTGCGGCACCTGCAGCTTCGCAAACTCCTCCGACGAGCGATATGCTGGTTTCTGCGTGGAATGCTGCTGCAAGTCAGGCGGGGAGCGGATTAACCTACACCGGCGTTTACCAGCTTTTCCAGGGTGGAGCAGTGGGATATGATCTTTTAGTAAGTGATGGTGAACATCTTGTTGGCGGAGGGAACTGGAGTTTGAACGGATTTACGCTCACTATTCATACTGATCACGGGTCGAGATATGTGGGGAATTTGCAACCTGGGAATTTAAAATCTGTTTCTCTGGTCGCCAACACCGGTTGGAGCCTGACCCTGGCCAGATAAATTTTTTTATCTTGTATTATTGAGAAAAGCAAGACGGGCTTTCAGCCTGCCTTGCTTTTCTTGTTTTTCCATGAGTCATTTTAAGAGAAAAATCATGAAACGTATCGGCTACATTCTGCGGCTGGCAATAACCGCTGTGCTTTTATTGTATGTGCTGCAGAAAGTCGGTCTGTTTGACCCTGACGGGCGGGCAAGGCTTCTTTCATTACTCCGTTCTGTGTCCATACCGATTCTCTTTCTTTCTCTTGCACTCTCCCAGCTTCTCAACCTGTCCAGCGGCTTCAAATGGTTTCTTCTTCTTCGTTCCCGTGGAATCGATGTCAGCTTTTTCAGGGTTTGGGGGCTGTATATGGTGGCTATCTGCTTCAGCCTTCTCCTGCCTACCAGCATGGGGGGGGACCTGATAAGGATTCATGAACTTGGTCGTTTTACCGGGAAAAGGGCAGAAGCGGCAGCGTCAGTTTTTGTTGAGCGGTTTTCCGGGATGGTTATCCTCTTTTTTTTGACGATTGTGGCAGTTTTTATGCAACGTCAACTGCTCTCTGTGGCCTGGATGACTATCAGCCTGCTGATAGCAGTGGCTGCCAGTGCCGCAATTATTTGGGTTATCGTTGATGAGCGCCCTTACCACTTCTTCACAACGCTGCTTAAAAATAAGATGCCTTTTCTGACCGGGATATTAGGCAAAATAGATAAGCTGCATCAGGCAGTGATCGAATATCGTCATGACCGGACGGCCCTGATTATAGCATTTATAAATACATTTATTTTCTATTTTCTAGCTGTAGTGAACGTGTATGTGACAGCACTTGCCTTTAATACGGAAATTCATTTTATGGAACTTCTTGTAGCTGTGCCGCTGATTATGTTTATAATGAATCTGCCAATTTCTATTGGCGGTATCGGGCTGATGGAATTTTCTTATATTTTTATTTTTGACATTTCAGGGTATAGTAGCGCTCTTGCCCTTTCTACAGCTCTGCTGATGCGTTTCAAGTCTCTTGTCGACGCTGCCATTGGTGGACTTTTGTATCCGGTCCTTTCTCGTTCTGCACCACAGTTCCCCCAAGAAACATCTAAGGAGTGATAAGGGTGCAATGAAGATCAGAAGAGTCTGCAGATTAGTTGTCTTGACACTTTTTCTGGCAGGATCTTTATGCTTTTTTGAGGTGCCTGGATATACCTCGGCGGATCAGAACTCTTTGCTTAAGGAAGAATCTCCTGACAAGGTGATGCCTCTGGAAGAGTTGTTGCAGAGGGCTTTACTTGCCAATCGTACTTTACAACAGAATGCTTTGCAGGTTGAGAGTCGTCAGTATTCACTCCGTAGCGCTGAATCCGAATTTGACTGGAAATTTCAGCCTTCGGCGAATGTAGGAATTTCCGGCAGAAGTAATACCAGCGCCCAGACTCGGGGGGTATCCGGGAAAATAAGCAAAAAAAACAGTCTGGGAGTTGAAGCCTCTGTTACGCCTTCAATAACCTACAGGGAAGCCAGCGGCTCTGCAGGTGGAGTTGGAGCGTCCTTGTCAATACCGTTATTTCGGGGGTTTGGGCGCGAATTCAATTATGACGCTGTGCATGCTGCGGATTTTTCATTGGCAACCAGCACCCGTAATATGTATTTGTCTGAGGTGGAGATTGTTCTTGAAACGGTGACTCTTGTCTACGAAATACTCAGACAGCAGGCACTGGTCAACTTGTTTTCTTTACAGGAAAAAAGGTTTAAGGGGCATGTGCACAGGGCAAGTATTATGGAAGATACGGGATTGAGTTCACCTATTGATACCTATCGTGCCCGCATTAGGTTAGGCGACGTGCAGGAGCAGCTGACGGTTGCCAGAGAAAAACACCGGGCCTCACTTGACCGCTTGAAAGTTTTACTCGCCTATCCGGTGGAAAGTGCGCTTAAGGTCAAGGCACCGTTATCCTATGCCCCCACCAGGATTTCTGATAAGAAAGCGATTGAAATAGCCCTGGAAAACAGAATTGAGCTTGAACAGAGCGGGGCCGACCTTTTGGAGTCTGAACGGAAATCCCGGGTGGCAAAAAGAGGTTTACTGCCTGACATAAAACTGGTCGGAACCTATCGCAGGAAGACGTTTCCTGGAGATTTCAGTGAATTTGATGTCGATTCTGATGAATATTGGTCTATTGGTCTAACGAGTAGTACCGATTTTTCAAGAACCAGGGAAAAGGCTATATATCAGCAGAGTCTGCTTGAAGTTCGAAGAAAAAAGTTGCAACTGCAGACGAGGTCAGATGAAATTATTTCTGAAGTGAAGAATCGCCTGGATGCTCTCAAACAGGAAGAACAGCGTATCGCCCTGCGGCAAGATCAGATTATTCAGGCCAAAGGTAAGATGCGTCTTGCTGAGATTAAGTTCTCCCATGGTATGGGGGATAATTTTGACCTGCTTGAATCTGAGATTGAATATCAACAGGCTAAAACAAATGTGTTGAGTGAAAAAAATGCCTATATTGTCGGCCAGTACCGCTTGAGAGCGGCCCTTGGAACGTTACTTGCACGATGACAAGACAAATTTTCCATTTTGGATTCTTTTGGATTCTTTTACTGGCGGGAGGTTTGCTGGTTTTTGAGCATACTCTCTGCGTGGCAGGAGAAGAGGATCTGTTGTTAACCCGGGTTGAACGGGGAGATCTTGCTATTTCTATTCACACGGTAGGGCTGCTTGACGCTGCTAAATCACATATGGTTTCCTCGGAGATACGGGGAAATAAAGGAAAGATTATTGAGCTTGTTCGGGACGGCAGCCGAGTGGAGAAAAATGCCGTTCTGGTTCGGCTTGATCCTTCACCCTTTGCAGAAGAAGTCCACCGCTTGCAGGGGAAAGTGGAAAGTTTGAAAGCTGCCGTAGAGGCTGTTACGCAACTGGTTGCCTGGGAGGAAAATCAAGCAGGTCAAAGAGTCGCAGCCCGGGAATACGATCTTAAAGTGGCAAAACTTGATCTTAAGCGCCTTGTTCACGGGGATGGGCCGCTCCAGCTGGCGCAATATCGTGAGGAAATGGAAAAAGCAAAGGCTGAGCAAGATAAATATGCCTCATTTGCCCGGGAGCTTAAGGGGCTTGAAAAAGAAGGGTTTAAAAATCCAGCGGAAGTAACCAGAGCACGCGAGAACGCGAAAACCTTTAAGGGTAAGTATGAGGCATCTCGTCGCCGTTTTACCAGTTATCGTGATTTTGTTTTACCGTCTCTTGAGGAAGCTGCCAAAGCAAAGGTCAAGAACAGTGAACTCATCCTTGGGCAGAGCAGGAAAGCTGGTGTTTTCAAAGTAGCCAATACAACAGCAGAATTACAACAGACCAAGGCGAAGCT
Source organism: Desulfobulbus sp. (assembly GCA_003978695.1). Lineage (GTDB taxonomy): Bacteria > Desulfobacterota > Desulfobulbia > Desulfobulbales > Desulfobulbaceae > Desulfobulbus_C. The sequence goes on from QNYF01000065.1 coordinate 24,854, forward strand.
GGAGACAGCGGAAAGTTCTCTTGCTCTTGCCAGAGAAGAACTCGAAAAAACAGTTTTGCGTGCCCCCTTTCCGGGTATTGCTATTTTGTATGAGGCATTCAGGGACGGCCAGAAGCGAAAACCCCGTGTTGGTGACACGGTTTTGATGAATCAACCTATTCTTTACCTTCCTGATGTTTCACGATTTATTGTCAGGACCAAGGTGCGTGAGGTTGATTTGTACAAGATTAAAGTCGGCCAAAAGGCTTCTGTGAGAATTGATGCCTATCCCGATCTTGCATTTACAGCACAAGTTCAGTCGATAGGGGCTCTTGCGGCTGAGACTCAACCTGGCCGGGGGGGAGGAAAGTATTTTCAGGTGATTATGACCCTGGAAGGTACTGATCGTCGTTTGCGCCCTGGCATGACTGCCCGGGTAAGTATTAACGGAGAAAGGGCTGATAACGTTCTGCTGCTGCCGGTACAGGCTGTTTTTCAAGAGAGCAACGGCAAGGCTTTTTGTTATCTCTCCACTTTCCGGAGCCTCCGGAAAGTTCCGGTGATCACCGGCCGGGACAACGATGTGCAGATTGAAGTGGTCTCTGGTCTCAAGGAAGGTGACAGGGTAAGTCTTGTTCCTCCTGAACAGGGGAAAGTCCCGTGAGGAGTTTTCCATGTCGCAAACGCCTTTAGCCAAACTCGAAAATCTGACAAAGGATTTTGTCCAGGGACAGACAACTGTGCAGGTGCTAAAAGGCATCGATTTGAGTGTCTATCACGGTGATTTTACTGTTATTATGGGTTCTTCCGGGTCGGGAAAATCTACTCTTCTTCACATTCTTGGTTGTCTGGACCGACCGACGACAGGAACGTATATTCTTGACGGTAAACCTGTTGACGGTCTGTCTGACCGCAGACTCTCTGCAATTCGAAACAGCTATATAGGTTTTGTTTTTCAGGAATTCAACCTCCTTCCTGAAGCCACCGTATATGAAAATATCATGCTTCCTTTTGTCTATGCTGATTTAGACATTTCAGCATCCAGGAAGCGTGTTCTCGCGGCCGCAGAGGATGTCGGGTTGAGCAACCGCCTCGCGCATAAACCTGCGGCACTTTCTGGCGGAGAAAGGCAGAGGGTTGCAATTGCAAGAGCTCTGGCTGTTCGTCCCCGCCTGATTCTGGCAGACGAACCTACAGGCAATCTTGATTCGCAGAACAGTCGAGAAATTCTTTTTCTTTTTGAGAAATTACACAGAAGCGGCGCAACTATAGTGCTCGTTACCCATGACACCGAGGTCGCCCGGGCAGCCAGGAGAACTCTTTTTATGCGGGATGGCATGCTGGAGACCCCGTAATGAAACCAGTGAATGCTTTTCTTCGTGTCAGGGGGTTACTTGGCATTGCCATGGGTTCCCTGATGAAGCATAGATTGCGCTCTCTGCTCAGTGTATTGGGTATTATTTGTGGTGTGGCGGCAGTTTTTGCCATTCTCTCTATCGGAGAAGGGGCAAAACGCGAGGTGCTGGCCGGGATTTCTCAACTGGGACTCGACAATATTATTGTTCGTAGTATCGGGTCTTCTGAAAAGAGAAAGGCAGACATGAAAAGTCATTCTGCCGGTTTGGCACTTGAGGATGTTGCTTTACTCTCAAAAGTACCTGTATCAGTGAAGGCGGTAGCCTATCTTAAAGACATTCAGGCCGCAGTAACCGGGGCCAGCCGTGAGTTGTCGCCACAGCTGGTAGCCTGCTCGTTTAACTATTTGCAGCTATTGGGGTTTATCCCGTCATCCGGGCGTTTATTTGTGGCCCGTGATGAGCACCGAAAAAATATGGTTTGTGTGCTTGGTGCCACCCTTGCCCGTCACTTGGGATCTTTCGGCAGGGTAGGCACTCGACTGAAGATTGATGAACAGATTTATCTGGTGGTGGGAATTATTCAAGGTAATCCACCTCAGGACCGAAAAAAAAGTGGGGCTGTTGTTGCCCGTGAAATAAATGATATCCTTTTTATTCCTTTTGGTTCTCATGTGTATCTCAATAAGCAGGGAAGCTTCGGAAAAGGTGATGAACTCGATGAGATTATCATCAAATTTTCAGGCAGAACCCCAATAGAATCAGTGCTTCCTCTGGTAAAGCGGACACTGGATCTTAGCCGGCATGGTGTCGAAGATTACCAGCTTATTGTTCCACGACAGCTTTTGCGACAGGCCCGGAAAACCCAGCGGATTTTTAATATGGTATTAGGCACCATTGGTGGTATTTCTCTTGTTGTGGGAGGAATAGGTATCATGAATGTTTTGCTGGCAACAGTCTCTGAACGAACCCGCGAAATTGGGATACGCCGGGCAGTTGGTGCTTCCCGGGAGGATATTCTTGCTCAGTTTCTTGCAGAAAGTGTGCTGTTGACGACAGCTGGTGGGGTTATAGGGCTTGCTGTCGGAGTCTTCTGCAGTTGGCTCATTGCCCGGTTTGCCGGTTGGAGTGTTGCAGTCACACTTTATGGCATTCTGGTGCCCCTGCTTACTTCGGTAGCTGTCGGCATTTGTTTTGGCTTATTTCCTGCTCTTAAAGCAGCAGGCATGGATCCGGTTCAGGCCTTACGTTCCGCCTGAAAATAAGTGTTGACGAAATTATTCTTAAAAAAAATCTGAGAAGATGGTAGATAGTTTCCAACAGAAGTAATATTGAGAGGCAAGGCCACGGTTTGCAGGAGTACTGCTCGTGGCTCATATCTGTAGCGGCAAGCCCGGTGAATAGGGGATTCTGCCTGATTTTTGCATGGAGAGTACATTGGATCTTTCGATTGTCATACCTCTTTTAAATGAAGAGGAGAATATTCCTGAACTGTATAGCGAACTTACTGAAGTTCTTGCAACAATTAATCGCAGCAGCGAAATGGTTTTTGTTGATGACGGTTCTACGGATACAAGTTTTCAACTGCTGGAGAAGCTTCAGGAAGAAGATCCCCGTGTTGTCGTGGTGAGTTTTCGAAAGAATTTTGGCCAGACAGCTGCCATGGCCGCAGGATTTGATTATGCCCGTGGCGATGTTATTGTTACTATGGATGCTGATCTGCAGAATGATCCACGGGACATCCCTTTGCTGCTTGAAAAAATTGATGAAGGAAATGATGTGGTAACCGGCTGGCGTTATGACCGAAAAGACGCCTTTATTAACCGTCGCCTTCCCTCAATGATTGCCAACAAAATCATTTCGAAAACAACCGGCGTCAATCTGCATGATTATGGTTGTACCCTCAAGGCATTTCGTCAGGAAATTATTAAAACCATTAAGCTGTATGGAGAGATGCACCGTTTTATTCCGGCGATTGCCAGCGGCATGGGCATTTCCATTGCCGAGGTCAAGGTAAACCACCGCGCCCGCAAATATGGAACCTCAAAGTATGGAATTTCAAGGACTTTCCGCGTTATTCTCGATCTGCTTACTGTAAAATTTCTCCTCAGTTATTCTACCCGGCCAATTCATGTGTTTGGCATGTTCGGCCTAGCCTCAAGTGGCCTGGGTTTTGCCATCGCTTTTATAATGATGCTTCAGAGGCAATTTAGTGGCACTCCGATGGCTGACAGACCTCTATTATTGCTTGCGATTCTATTGCTGTTTATGGGAGTACAGTTTATCACCATTGGTTTGCTCGCTGAGCTGCAGGCGAGAACCTATCATGAATCCCAGGACAAACCTATTTACTATATACAGCAGGTGCTGCAGGCGGAAGAACAGGCCCATGGCCAGGCATAGGAGGCCGCTTCCGGCAACACATGGAAGCTGATCCGTTTGTGGACATCGTCATTCCTACCTGGAATGGCCGGGAACTGCTAGAACCGTGTCTAAAGTCAATTGTTGGACAGAGCTATAAAAGGTTTCAGATAACAGTTGTTGACAATGGGTCCACAGATGGAACGGTTTCTTTTTTGCAGGAAGAGTTCCCGGATGTACAGGTTGTATCTTTTCCCGTAAACACAGGTTTCAGTGTTGCCGTAAATGCCGGAATTCAGGCTGGAACCCATCCCCTTATCTTTTTGCTCAATAACGATACAGAGCTTGCGCCGGACTGTCTTGAGCAGCTTGTTGATGCCTCACTGCTCAATAGCCACCAGTTTTTTGCTGCCAAGATGTTGAGCTTTCAAAACCGAACTCTGCTGGACGGTGCCGGAGACAGTTATCTTCGTGGAGGTGCCGGATACAGGCTTGGCACCATGGAGCCTGATGGGGGCGTCTATGACGAGCAACGTGAGGTTTTTGGGGCGTGTGCGGGAGCGGCTCTGTACAGGCGGAGTTTTTTTGAAATCGTTGGCAGGTTTGATGAGGATTTTTTTGCCTATCTTGAGGATGTGGATCTCAACCTGCGTGCCAATCGTCGTGGTCTGAGGTGTCTTTTTGTCCCCGGCGCCCGGGTTTATCATGTGGGAAGTGCTACCACCGGATCAAAAATCAACTCTGTAACTGTCCGTCTTTCCACGAGGAATTCATTTTTTGTTCTATTGAAAAATTATTCCCCTAAAGTTTTTTTCCGGTTTTTACCGGCTATAGTCGTGTATCAGGTCTGCTGGTTACTGTTTTGTCTCAAACGAAAACAGTTTGCAGCCTATCTGCAGGGGCTGGCTGCTGTTATACCATTTCTTGCAAAGCTCAGGACAAAGTACAGGGCCAGCCGGGAGAACGAACTGTCAACGATTGATACAGCCGCAATACTTGCAAAAGCAGAGAGGGAAGTGGTTGACTCGATCATGCGAAGAAGAAGAGATGCAGGCAAGAACAACCTGCTGCTCAAATGGTACGGTAAACTCTTTTTGTGATTTGAGTAAGTACGCTATGGCCGCTATTGCTGTAATTATTGTTACCCATGATTCGGAGAAGGTTCTGGTTCCTTGTATGGAATCTCTTGCCCGTTATGGCGGTGACTGTACAGTCTGCATTGTCGATTCCGGCTCAAGTGACACCTCATATTTGCGGGAATACGAGGCCCATCCGCATCTGAGAGTTGTCTATCAGGGAGATATTGGCTTTGGCAGGGCCAATAATGTTGGTTATCAGCACAGTGATTCCGGGGCCGAGTATATAGTCTTTCTTAATCCGGATGCGTTTATTACAGAGCATACTTTTTCTGAAGCAGTGAAGGCGTTAAGCTCTGATACCGATGCTGTTTGCCTGGGAGGACGACTGCTGGGGTATGATCTGGAAACAATGCGGCCAACTGGCAAACTTGATTCGACAGGTATTTTTCGTAAGTGGTATGGCCGTTGGTTTGACCGTGGACAGGGAGAGCCGGATAGCGGGCAGTATGGACATCCGGAGAGACTGCCTGCGGCCTGCGGAGCATTCCTTTTTTGCCGTAAAGAGAAGCTGGAACAGCTCTCGCTGGCAGATGGTCAGGTATTTGATCCGGATTTTTTTCTCTACAAAGAAGATATAGAACTCGGCTTGAGAGTGGCAGCAAGCCGTTGGCATACGCTGTATGCGCCCGGGGTGAAGGTCTATCACTGCCGGGGCTGGCAGCATCGGCAGCAGATGTCCCACCGGTTTCGTTTGATGGCTGCAGAAAATGAGATTCTTCTCTACAGGAAACATCCTTCTGCGTATCTCGCCTGGGCCTGGCTCAAATATATCCTTGTTCGTCTTTTCATAATCTGAGTGTGGTCATAAATGACTTTATCAGTTTCTGTTATCATTCCGACTCTCAACGGGGAAAAGTGGCTTGACTCTCTCCTGGCTGCATTACACAAACAGACCCTGGCAATTGCTGATATCCTTTTGGTTGATTCCGGCTCTACTGACAATACCCTGCATATTGCAAGGCGTTACAAGGTCAAAATACATACAATAGAAGGCAGGGATTTTGATCACGGCACAACTCGCACGCTTGCGGCAGGTTTAGTGACTGGTGATATTCTGGTCTACATGACTCAGGATGCCATCCCGACAGCGAAAGATTCCCTGCAGCGATTGATTCAGCCCCTGGCCCAAGAACAGGTTGCCGCTGCCTATGGCCGCCAGTTACCGGCAAAAGATGCCAATGTCTTCAGTGAGCATTTGCGTTTATTTAATTATCCGGATCAATCACAAATTCGTTGCTGGCAGGATAGAAAAAGATTTGGTTTTAAAACAATTTTTATCTCCAATTCCTTTGCCGCTTACCGGCGTGATGTTCTTGCTGCCCATGGGTTTTTCCCTGCCAAACAACTTTTTGGAGAAGACACCTTGACTGTGGCAAAGTTGATTGAAAACGGCTATTGTGTGGCATACGTCAGTGAGGCCTGTGTCTGGCATTCGCATAATTATTCGATTACTCAGGATTTTAAGAGATATTTTGATATCGGCGTGTTTCATGTGGAGCAGAGCGACCAGTTATCGAAATTTGGCGGCCCTGGCGGTGCCGGTAGAAAATATGTTTTGTCTGAGCTGTCATTGCTCTGTTCAAGAAAAGAATATGCTCTGCTGCCAGAATCTCTTCTGAGAAATTTTGGTAAATTTGTTGCCTATACCCTGGGAAACCATTACAGGAGCTTACCCCGCTGGTTCGCTGCCCGGTTAAGCATGCACCGCAACTGGTGGAACACCTGATGAAGATAAACGCTATTATTCTGAATTTTCCAGAACAACTATGTCACCTGTAATTTCCTGGAATCTGCGCGAACGCAGTTCCCTCATATACAGACTTTTACATATTCTCGACTGTATACTTGTCTGCGGTTTTCTCTGGGTTCTTGTCCAGTGGAACGGTATTCCCTGGAGTAAGTATTATAACTGGCTTGAAATAGCAGCGTTTGCGGTCTCTTTTCTCAGTTTTCATTATTTTCAGCTGTACAGGTCATGGCGGGGCTGGAAACTCTATCTTGAATTTCTGGTTATTCTCCAGGCCTGGGCCACGGTTGTTGGTTTCATGCTTGCATATTTTTTCCTTTTGAAGATTTCTGTGGCCTACTCACGGGCGGTGTTCATCGTCTGGGCGGTAAGTACCCCGTTTCTCATATTCTTTTCTCATATTCTGGTCAGGCAGCTTTTACGGTATTTTCGGACACAGGGAAAGAATATTCGTCATGCTGTCATTGTAGGGGCTGGTGATTTGGGCATGAGAATGGCCCGGCAGATGGAAGAAATCCCATGGGCGGGAATCAATGTAATCGGTTTTTTTGATGATAAGGTAGAGCGTGAAGAAGGCCTGGAAGAAATTGACAAACCCCTGATCGGCAAGATCAGGGACGTGAAAGATTTCCTCAAAGTGAACGATATTGATTATGTTTATATAGCTCTTCCCATGCGGGCTGAACGAAAAATCTTTCGTCTGCTGCGGGAATGCCGGGATCTTGGCGCCCAGATTTATCTTGTACCTGATCTGTATATTTTTGGACTTCACCATGCCGAAATTCAATCTCTTGGTGACATGCTGGTATTGAATTTTAATCCGTCATCAAGCTGGAAGCGGGTGTTTGACGTGGTTTTTTCCTCACTTTTTCTGGTGCTGATGTCGCCTGTCATGCTCCTTATTATGCTCTGCATTAAGCTGGACAGCAGGGGGCCTGTATTTTACCGCCATACCCGTATTATGGCCACAGGGCGGGAATTTGAATGTCTGAAGTTCAGAACCATGGAGGTTGACGCAGACAGAAAGCTTAGCGAGTTGCTCGAGGAAGACCCGGAGCTGGCTGAAGAGTGGGAACAGAATTACAAGTTAAAAGAAGATCCGCGCATTACCCGAATCGGCCGGTTTCTCCGGCGCACCAGCCTGGATGAGTTACCGCAGTTTTTTAATGTGCTGAAAGGAGAGATGAGTGTTGTCGGAGCGCGGCCAATCGTAGGCAAGGAACTTGAGGAATACTACAAAAAAAGTGACAGTGATCAAAGTGCCGGCCGTTACGTATCAATGAAGCCCGGAATTACCGGGCCATGGCAGGTGAGTAAACGCAACGATATAGACGATTACCAGGAACGTGTTGAACTCGACGACTGGTATGTACTCAATCACTCTCTCTGGTATGATATTAAAATAATATGCAAAACCATCCGCTGCATGTTCAGCGGCAAGGGGGCGTATTAGTTCCATGTTGCCCTTTGTCAAACTTTAAGCCCTTCAGGCCGAGCTTTGAAGATATCCAGAGAGCCTGTTAACCGTTTCTTTTTGTTCCTTTATAGGTAAAGGATTTGGCGATCATCTTGTAAAAGCTGCCTTTATCAATGCCGATTCTTTTCCCGCAGGGGCAGGATACACGCCCGTTGTCGGCGATAACCGCCCGGTATATTTTTTTTATTCTATCCTTGTGACAGCGAAGGACTTCTCCCTGGCCGATTTTATCATAGCGCCATATTTTTTTGCTGCAGGCAGCGCATCGAATAGTCAGCATAGGCTTTTCTGGTGAAAATGATAAGGCGAGTCCGGGGCTGAAAATGGTAACAACCAAACTCTCTGCCGAGAGGGAACGCCAGTTTGCCGCATATTCTGTTGCAGGGGCAAGGCTGTCCTCTGGTCCTCTGGCTCCGGTCACGACTCCGAGATGGGGTGCAGCTGAACAGTTACGACTCCTCAAGTACGGCCTTGAGAAGTTCAGCGGGAGCGTTTTCAAGAGTATCCGCAATAGCGGTCACCGGGGTCGCGGACCTTTCAGCCTTGCGTATTGTTGAGGAGTTTGGAAAGAAGGCCACGGGCGGCTCGCCAAGGGCATCGATCAGAAACGTTCTGTCTTCTTCATCCTCTATCTGGTTGCCAACAAAAAAAACTCTGGGAATCCGGACATCATCGGCCATTTCCTTTATTTTTAGAGCCGTACGGACGCTGG
>QNYF01000056.1 GCA_003978695.1 Desulfobulbus sp.
CGTCTCATGTCGTCACGGTCAAGCTCTGAAGGGATATCAACTGGCAGATCATAGCTTTTGATGAGCTGTCGAATTGCTGAGGATTCCTCGAGTGAAAGAAAGCCATTTTTCAGAGCAAGGCTTGCTGCCGCACACATACCGATTGCCACTGCAAATCCGTGAATCAGTGTAAAACTGGATGCTGCTTCAACAGCATGACCAATGGTGTGACCATAGTTAAGGATGCGGCGCAGGCCTCCTTCCCGTTCATCGAGTTCAACAACTTCTGCTTTTATCTCACAGCAACGGGCTATAAGGGTTGCGATGGTATTCTTATCAAGAGAAAGTATGGCTTTTCGATGGGTATCAAGAAAAGCAAAAAAATCAGCATCTTTAATTACGCCATATTTAATAACTTCGGCCAGACCACCCTTGAGTTCCTCTAGAGGTAATGTCTGCAAAACATCTGTATCAATATACACAACCTGAGGCTGATAAAAAGTTCCTGCAAGATTTTTTCCCTCAGGTATATCAACACCGGTTTTGCCACCTACAGAGCTGTCTACCTGTGCAAGGAGTGTTGTCGGAATCTGAGCAAAGGGGATACCCCGCATGTAAATTGAGGCCAGAAAACCCGTAATATCTCCTGTCACTCCACCACCAAGAGCAATCAAACCATCCTTTCGATCAAAACCTTGTTGGGCAAGTGTGCTGGCCAGGCTGGCAATTGTCTGGAAATTTTTGCTCATTTCCCCTTGTGGAAAGGTAATGATCTGCGCATCGATCCTGGCTGCGTTCAGGGATTTTATAAGTTGAGAACCATACAGAGATGCAACATTATCATCACTTATTACACAATAACGATGTGCAAAGGGATGCGCCTGTAAATCATTGGCAATTTTCCCTAGAAGCCCGGATTGAATATGAATGGGATAACTACGGTCTCCAAGTCCAACAGTAACCAGTGTCTCTGTCATGGTAAACATCTCCTGAAGGAGGGGCAAAAACGGATCGAACAGGAAAAAGAATGCACGCTACAAATAAAAAAAGGATCGGCAAACGCCGATCCTTTTGTACATACATTGTACACAAAAACTTAGCAGCCAAATGCTTTCTGCATATTGGGTACAGTCTGTTTTTTACGGCTCATCATGCCGGGGATCCACATGGAGTTACCGTCAAGCTTAGAGTCAAATGCACCTTCAACAACTGAAGGATCATCAGAAAGAACAACAAGCTGTGTTCCCTCTTTAACAACATCTGTGAGCATGAGAAGAATGGTATGATGTCCGCCTTCTGCTTTCTGCTCTTCCATTGCCTTATACAGGTCATCACGGATAGCAGCAACCTGATCAAGGGTAGCAAGCTCAAGCTGACCACAACCTACTTTATTACCGTTCATATCAAAGTCTTTATAATCCCGGTTGAGCAGATCACGTGCAGGTACACCATCTACAGAGCTTTTTGCTTTCAGCATCGCCATGAACAGCTCATCTGTATCTGTTACACCAGCAATTTCTTTCAACTCTGCAACTGCTTTTTTGTCCTCGTCTGTACAGGTGGGAGACTTGAAGTTTACGGTATCACTTAAGATAGCGGAAAGCATGAGACCGGCAACTTTAGGATCAACAGAAGCACCCTGAGTGTCATAAAGTTGTTTAAGAACTGTACCGGTACAACCAACAGGTTTTACACAGCAGAAAATAGGATTGTTGGTGGTTACATCACCAATTTTATGATGATCCACAATACCTACAACGTTGTTGGCATCAAGATTATCCGGAGCCTGATTCAAGTCACTGTGATCAACAAGGGCTATGGTTTTTCCGGTTGCATCCGTCATGATCTCTGGTGCCGCAACACCAAAACGCTCAAGAACAGTTACGGTCTCCGGGTTCATCTCACCCTGCATTACCGGGATAGCTTCTTCACCACCAGCTTTGAGTAATTCTGCATAACCAATTGCTGCGGTCACTGAATCGGTATCAGGATTTTTGTGACCTGAAACATAAATAGCCATAATTCTTTTCCTCCTTGAACGGGGTTAACAATATTAAGACAACCAGTTGTTAGACAATGCACCTTTTCTCCGTACCCAAACAAAAGGCAAACAGAGACAGTACAAACGATAAAAACTTAGCTCTTTAAGCAGTAAGCGTCAAGGAGAAAAGGGGTAGAATTTTGTCAGGATAGCAGAATAAGGAATACTGGTTACAGATATAAGGAGTGTTTATTAATTAAAAGTAAAAAGTTATAAAAACTTGCAGATTTACATAAAAAAAAGGAGATACCCCAGAGGGGTATCTCCTTTGAGATTTCTCAAAAATTCTGAGAAATATTACATGGAGTCACCAGAGGCAGCACCCTGCATTTTAACCTCAACTTTCTCGGTAAGACCTGCATAGTATTTCTTAAGGTGGTCCAAAACCTCGTCGCGACCGAAATGGTCCACGATTTCAGCACCTTCAGAAAGTGCTTTCCGCAGCTTGGTACCGGAAAGAATAACACGGGACTCTTTATCATGGCAGCATGTACGAAGAGAAGCCATACCATCACATTTATGACAGTAGAAGGTCCAGTCAATCTTCATTGGCTGACAGAGAAGATCTTTAGCATCGTCGCCTGTTTTAGGAATACGATCAAAGATTTCCTGAGCCTCAAACAGACCGTAGAAGTCACCAACACCAGCATGGTCACGACCAATCAGCATGTTGTTAACGCCGTAGTTCTGACGGAAAGTAGCATGGAGCAGACCTTCACGAGGACCGGCATAACGCATATCAAGAGGATAACCAGCGTTGATAACGTTGTCTTTTACAAAGTAGTTGTCGATCAGAATCTCAATGGCTTTAACACGGGTGTCGGCTGGGATATCACCGGCCTTCAGGTTACCGATAAGAGAATGAATAAGGCAACCGTCACATACTTCGATGGCAATCTTGGCAAGGAACTCATGTGAACGATGCATCGGGTTACGAAGCTGAAGTGCTGCAACTTTAGACCAGCCACGCTCTTCAAACATTGCACGAGTCTCAGCAGGTGTAAGGTAAACACCAGGATACTCGGTAGGATACTCACCCTGAGAAAGGACTTTTACAGGACCTGCGATATTGACGTCTTTCTGGTTCATAACCATGATTACGCCTGGATGATCATCAGGAGCGATCTTCCAAAAGTTGCCGTCTACAGACTCTTCACCTTCGCCCATGAAAACTTTTTCACATTCCCATTTTTTATCAGCTTCGGTCATTTCGTACTTCTCGGTTACCTTCATGGTAGCCATGATTTCACCGTCTGCCTCAAGCGCGACCTCGTCACCGATATTGATTGCATCGGCATCGTCTTTGGTCACATCCAAAGTGATGGGTACAGGCCAGAAGGTTCCATCAGCCATCTGAAAGTTCTCACAAACGCCCTTCCAGTCAGCTTTTGTCATGAAGCCATCGAGCGGAGAAAAACCACCGATACCAAGCATGATCAAGTCACCTTTTGCACGAGCACTTACCTGAATTTTTTTCAGACCTGCTGCTTTTGCCTTCTCAGCCTCAAGCTCACTACCTTCAAGCAGAGCACAGACAAGACCTTTACCACCATGGGGGGCTACCAACTTTGACATAATTTTTTCCTCTCTTGTTAGGGTTCCGTTAGAATAACGAAATGACAAACTTACTTAACGTGGACTTCTTAAATCCGCCATGATTCAACGAGTGAACCATCATTCATAAAAGCATTAATATATAAAGACCAGAGCTGCAATAAGTCAAGCAAAAAAACCTTTTACATGTTCCTGAACAAATCAATCAATACGCCTGATAAGCATTCTGTGTTATCGATACTCAAGGGACAAAACGAGCAATATTTTTCGATTATCTGCAAGCAATACGCTCAGCTCATATACATCATGAGATACGGATACAGTTCAGACTAATGAATGGTCTTTGCGTATTCTCCTTTTTTCATCTGCTTAAGTATGGTTCCTCTGGTGTTTCGTGCTTGATTGAGCATAATGACGTAGGCTTTACCGTTGGGGAGATACCCCGCATAGTTATAAATCCCCTTCATGCTGCCGGATTTGGTTAAACAGCCAAAATGCTTCCGCAGGAGAGAAGCCCGGGGCTTAAAGACTTTAAGCACAGAGAGCATGGCCCTTGCGGTAAGACGATTATTTCGTGACAGTCCGGCACCTTCTTCCTGAACAATAGCTCCGGCCGTTTTTTTACCGAGTTTACGGATCAGAACCTGTCGCATTGCTTTATGGGCCTTTTGCCAGGTTGCCGGATAACCGAATTCTTCTGCTCCACAGGCAAGGTAAACCAGATTTGCGATAAAATTCGATGAATACTTGAGCATCGAAGAGACAAGATATTGCAGATTTTTACTGCTGTAATGGACATATACGAGAACAGCATCAGCAGGAATTTTTTTTATACCTGTGTCTCCCTGCCCGGGAATACCAGCTTTATGCTGCATGGCTCTAAACAGCTGGGTTGTGTATCGGGCCATTTGCTGATCCGCATTACAAAAATCCCGGCAGATATTTATCCTGTAACTGCCAGGCAAAAAATTATCCGCCACTTCAGCCATGAGTTCAATATATGGAGTTTGCTGTTCCCCGGAAACAACACGACGTTTTTTTGTCACTCTCACTGGTATGCTGTTAAAATTAACAGCAATCGGGCCTACAGGGGCATCATAAGGGTTGTCAGAAAATTCACTGCCGGGTACCTGGTGCTCAAGTGCAAACGAAGAGTTGTCAACAAATATTGAATTGATCTCCCCTACTCCACGGTGTTTAAGCTCAGCAAAAATATCTTTGATCTCCTCAGAAATCAGTAACGGATCACCAAATCCTTGAATATACAGATCGTTTTGCTCATCTAAATAAAAATTCGTTTTAAACCTGAAATCAGGACCGAGAATTGAAAAAGCGGTTAGAGCTGTTGGGATTTTGAGAATACTTGCCGGAACAAAAGCTTTATCAGCATTACAGGAAGAAATAATTTTTCCGTTGTTATCGCTGACCCCGTAGGATCCGTTTTGGATAAGCCTGGAAAAAGAAGGGCAGGCTGCAAGCGCAACCTGCCCCATTACCGTAAAAAAATTCAAGACAAAAAATGCAACAAATACGGCAGAAAATACAAACCATTCTTCCCGTTGTCTCATTGACCCTGTTGTACTAATCAACCGATTTTTGGCAGCTTGGCAAGACTTTCTGCAATGGCCTCAGTCGGGTAAGCATAATCATGCAACTCTCCGTTAAAATAGGCATCATAGGCTGCCATATCAATTAAGCCATGGCCTGAAAAGTTAAAGAGAATGGTCTTGGGATCATCAGGGTCTTTCATGGCCTCAATGATTGCACCACGGATGGCATGGGTAGTTTCCGGAGCAGGAATAATGCCTTCTGTACGGGCAAACAGGACACCGGCTTCAAAACACTCTAACTGGTGTACGCTCTTTGGCTCAATAATATTGTCACGGATAAGCGCTGAAATAATCGGAGCCATTCCATGATAACGCAGGCCTCCGGCATGGATACCAGGTGGCATGAAATCGTGTCCCAGGGTATGCATGTAGAGAAGCGGGGTACGCATAGCCACATCTCCTGAGTCATAGGCAAGTTTGCCAGAAGTCATCGACGGGCAGGAAGCTGGCTCATAGCCGACAAACTTAATTTTTTTACCGTCAAGATAATCGGGAACAAACGGCCCCATAAGCCCTGCAAAGTTTGAACCACCACCGCAGCAGCCCACAACCACATCCGGATATTCACCAGCAATTTCCATCTGTTTTTTGGCCTCAAGGCCAATAATTGACTGATGAAGAATGACATGGTTCAAAACCGAACCAAGTGCATAGTTTGTGTCCTCACGGCTGGCAGCATCTTCCAGAGCTTCAGAAATAGCAATACCAAGTGAGCCCGGGGTATTGGGATCTTTTGCAAGGACTTCCCTGCCGATTTCAGTATCCTCGCTGGGACTGGCAACAATATCAGCACCAAAGGTGTGCATTATTGATTTACGGTAAGGTTTTTGATCATACGAACAGCGAACCATGAACACCTTGCATTCAAGGCCGAATTTGGATGTTGCCAACGACAAAGCTGATCCCCACTGACCGGCCCCGGTCTCTGTTGCAAGACGTTTTACTCCCTCGATCTTATTATAATATGCCTGAGGAACTGCGGAATTCGGCTTATGGCTGCCCACCGGAGAGACCCCTTCATTCTTGAAGAAAATTTTGGCTTTGGTGCCAAGTGCTTGTTCAAGCTTATATGCCCTTACCAGGGGGGATGGCCGCCATATTTTATAGACCTCCATTACCTCGTCGGGAATCTTGATAAATCGTTCCGGACTCATCTCCTGCTCAAGAAGCCCCATGGGGAAAACCTGGGCAAGTTTCTCCGGAGCCATAGGTTCTGTAGTTTCCGGGTCAAGAGGAGGCTGCAGTCCGCCTGGAATATCCGGGCCAACATTATACCAGCTGGTAGGCATCTCATCTTCGCGCAGGACAATCTTCTTCATGATCACTCCTTAAGAATTATGTTTGTACTAGAATTGGCTCACATTCACGTTAAAAAGGATACCCCTGTCTTGATCCACACAGTCTCCTTTTCAATTCTGTAGTGTTTAACGCATAGATAAATTTTTCTCAACTCTTTGCCGCAACTTCCCGGGAACTGATTTTGACTATTCGTGTAAGCAGAGCCTCAGTATTACTGAGCCCCAGTACCTTTTCCAGAATTTCACGGGGATTTGTCCCCGCAGCATTATGGGGATGGAGGAGGTCAACAAACAATGTTTCTTCCTTAAGATTGATGCCGTGTACAAGGGGTTTTACATCGAGTTCCCGTTTTTTTCTTTTTCGGATTCTCTCAACAATAAACTCATCCTTCTCAGAAAAAACAGCTAGTTTTTCTTTGACATAATCTGTTTTGACTGAGTCCGGAAAACGCATTTCATAATGAATCAGGCATGAGACCGGTGATTTTTTAACAACAGGGGCTACATCTGTAACTCGAATAAAACCAGGCAGCTGCTGATTGAGTTTTTTCACAACCTCATCGGGTTTGTTGAGAGGAACGGCAAGATCCATGTCAAAATATTCCACATGACTCTCAACACCAACCGGCAGGGCCTGGCTGAAAGAAACCCGTGGGGAAGGATTATATCCCTGTGAAAAAAGAAGCGGCAAGCCCGCCCGTTGTAAAACCCGAAAAATGAGTTGCAGCACTTCAAGGTGGCCAAGGAACCTGGCGTCACCTGTTCTTGAATAATGTACCCTGTAACTGAATACAGTACGTTCCTGCTGCTTATTGTCTTTACGATTACTTGACTTGAGAGCGGGAGAATGCCGTGAAGTCTCCGGCGGATTGACCTTTGGCTTAAGTGTCTTAAAATCGCAAAGACCACATTGCTGACATTTATGATTTCGACAATCCGGCGTATAGGTCTGTTGCAGCGATTTTTCATATTCCTTTTGTAAATAGCTCCTATCAACCCCGCAATGCAGATGATCCCAGGGCAGGAGTTCATCCATGTCTCTTGCCCGTAAATACCAGTCTAAATCAAGCTTCGCATTTTCCGCTGCTTTTTGCCAGCGCGTGAGATTAAAATGTTCAGACCAGCCGTCAAGACGGGCACCTGCCCGCCAGGCTGTCTCAAGCAGAACAGAAAGTTTGCGGTCACCCCTGGAAAAAACTCCTTCCAGGTATGACTGGTATGGATCGTGCCATTTAAGCTTAAATCCCTTGCGCGGTAATGTATTTTTTAAACGGTCAATTCGTTCTTTTGATTCTTCAAGAGTCAACTGAGCTGCCCATTGAAACGGTGTGTGAGGTTTAGGGACAAAGGTGGCAACAGATACATTAATCTGGGCCCGCTTTCCCTGGGCCTCCTTTCTGGCCCGGACTGCAAGCTCAACTATACCATCAACGTCTTCCATTGTCTCCGTGGGAAGACCAATCATAAAATAGAATTTAATCAGGTTCCAACCTGCCCCGAAGGCATCCTGGCAGCTCTTCATTAAATCCTGTTCTGTGATGCCCTTATTAATCACCTCACGCAAGCGGTCTGTTCCTGCCTCGGGAGCCACGGTAAATCCTGTTTTTCGTACCCGTTTAATCTGATTAATAACTTCCGGGGTAAGCGTGCCGACCCGCATTGACGGCAGTGACACAGAAACGTATTCATGAACATACCTGTCCATGAGTTTTACAAGCAGATCAGGAAGACAGGAAAAATCGCCGCTTGACAGAGAAAGAAGAGCCAGCTCATCAAACCCTGAGCTTTTTATTCCCTCTTCCGCGAGCCGCAGGATATCTTCAACAGAACGCTCCCGCACTGGTCGATAAATCATTCCGGCCTGACAAAATCTGCAGCCCCTGGTGCAGCCACGTGCGATCTCAACTCCAAGCCTGTCGTGTACAGCTTTTACCAGAGGAACCAATGGTTGAACCAGGATATCAACAGGAGGCAGTTCAGAAAGAACTCTTCTTGTTACCCTGTCATAGTCTTCCACAAGAGGGGTGACTTCCACAAGCTCCTGTCCTTTATATCGTGGTTCAAAGAATTGTGGCACATAGACACCATCAATCTTAGCAAGCATGTGCAGTATTTCGATCCGGGAATGCCCCTGCGCTTTGCCTGTTCGCACAGTCTCAATAATCTCCAGCACAACTTCCTCTCCATCGCCAAGAACTACTGCATCAAAAAAATCAGCTACAGGTTCCGGGTTAAGCGCACAAGATCCCCCGGCAATGACAAAAGGATCACTTTTTTGCCGCTGCTCTGCCCGAAGCGATATTCCGCTCAAATCGATAATGGTGAGGATATTGGTGTAGCAGAGTTCATAGGGCAGAGTAATGCCTATAATATCAAAATCAGACAGTGCGTGGCGCTGTTCTATGGAAAACAGAGGAAGGTTATTAAGCCGTAACTGCTCCTCCATATCTACATCAGGGGCATAACATCGATCTGCTGCTAATCCTGTCTGTTGATTAATGATATGGTAAAGAATCTGTAACCCCTGATGTGACATGCCGATTTCGTACAAATCAGGAAAAACGAGAACAATGGAACACTCGGCGGAAGAAAGGTCACAGCACACACTGTTGAGTTCTCCTCCAATATATCTTCCTGGTTTTTTGACAAGAGGAAGGACTTGGTCAATATTTGGTATTTTACTCATATTTTTCAGGGGATAGTTAATGTTGAGGAAAAAACATCCTGTGGAAAAGGGAACAAAAAAGGGTATTGATACGGTTAGCGGCGACAATGTAATTTTACAAAAAGCTGCTTTTTTGATAAAGAAGAGTATCTTAATAATGTGCTATGCACCTCTTCATAAATTGTAGTAGAATATAAGCATAATAAAAATAATTGTTCACTGATCACGGGGTTGAAGACTCGCTTTTCACAACCTCAGAGTTGTTAATTATCGCCAATTGAAAATAAAAGAGGACAAATGTTTAAGAACATTCTCACAGTCCCTGCACTGGTTATATTCGTTTTTCTCAGCACAGGTACTGCTTATACAGCACAGCAGAAGGTGTTGGAAAGCATATTTTTTGAAAACCCCACAGCTGCGGTAGACAAAATCACTTTTAAGCTGAACGGGCCTCACATCCCAAAGATTTTTGCCATAAAAGGTGAACGCCCCCGGGTGGTTTTTGATTTTGTTGATACAAAGCCTGCAAGACTACTCAAAAACACTATCAATACCAACG
The DNA here is from genome assembly GCA_003978695.1 of Desulfobulbus sp. Taxonomy (GTDB): domain Bacteria; phylum Desulfobacterota; class Desulfobulbia; order Desulfobulbales; family Desulfobulbaceae; genus Desulfobulbus_C. Next base: position 9,707 of record QNYF01000056.1, read on the forward strand.
GAAAATTTGTCCAGCGCATTCGCATGGGGATACATTATGAGCCTGTTCCTAAAACACGCATCGTTTTTGATCTCCTGCTCGATAAAAAAATCGATTTCAGGCAAAACTTTGATAAAATAAACAACCTGTTGACAATCTCAGTTTTTGAAGCAGGCAAGGAACCTGCTAAACCAGTGATTCTCAACGCTGCCGCCAAAACTTCTCCAGCACCTGATTCAGCCGCAAAGGCTAAAAGCATTCAAAAAAAGACACCGCCAAAGAAGCAAAAACCGGCTGCCAAAAAAACGCCACACCAGAAAAAGAACAAAAAAACAGCCCGGCCACAAAAGGGAGAGCCTGTTTTACCGAAGAAGGCTTCAGCACCAGCCAAAGCTGAAGTACAACCTGTAACACCACTGACCGTTCCCGCTCCAGCACCAAAGCCGGTTAAGATTGTAAAAGAGAAGAAGAAAAAAGAAAGCACGAAAAAAGCCGGTAAACTCCCTGATAATAAAAAAGGTTCAGAGAAAAAACAAAACACAACACCAAAACCGCAACAAAAAGCCGTTACGGCTGCAATCCCTGCCTCTCCAATGCTCAAGTCTGTGAGTTTTGATAAAAAAAGCAACAGAGGAGAGATGGTTTTATTCAGGTTAAATACTTTTCAGGCACCGATTGTTTTTGGCGTTGAAGAGGGGCAGCCAAGAGTAGTTTGTGATTTCAAGGGAACTGAGGCGGGAAAGAATTTACCCGAAAATATTACTGTCAATGGAAAGTATATTCATAATATCCATATCAGCAATGAATCAAGCCCTCAAAAGATTCGTGTCATCCTGAATCTGGCCTCCAACATGAGCTTTGATTTACAGCAGGTCTTCTTTAAAAAAGAAAACCTCTTTGTGCTCATTATAAACCCCCAGGGGAAAATCACACCCCGGGAGCAATTAAAGATTCCGGGAAAATAGACACTATACCGGCAGAAGTCTATCGCATCTCGTGAACAGTGTAATGTGCGGGTAATTGAAGATGAAAAATTTGTTCATCGGGCCTTGCATAACTGTACACCTTCTTCACTTCAAGTGAAAGAGATGCCTCCATAGCCTCGCCATCAACCTTCATGGTTCCCGGCCAGTCGCAATCCCTGGGAGTTGCGTTATACCCGGCATACTGCACATCGAGTACAACTCTATTGGCTTTGTCAACAACCAGATGTCTCCGCAGGTGCTTCAAGTCAAGGCCGAGTAAATGCTTAAGTGAGTCATCATATCTGACTTCATACCAAAAGAGCGGTCCCTCTTCTGCTTTACTAACAGACAAAAGACGCAGCCCTTCTTCCTTTACCCGGCCACTCAACCAGAGAAACAATTCATCAGCCAAAATTCCTTGCGGCAGGAATCTTTTAAAATACTCTGCTTCTCCTGTGCCCGTGAACCCTTCGCCATGAATATTATCAGCAAAAGTAAAATCTTTACCGGTGGATACCAGTAGATAAAGAGGCCGGTTTAGAGGATCAACAGCTGCAAAACGAATAAAGGAAGGGGAAGCGGCTTGAAGAGTGGCAGTATAAAAGACCTTTCTGCCATACGCCTGCCAGCTGACCCGGACATCACTGTCCATGGCCTCTACACAGGACTCATGCACAAAGTCATCCAGCCGTTTAACAGCCAGATTCTCAACGGATTTTTCAAGCGATACAGTTCGTGGCAGCCTGGATGCGCAACCTGACACCATAAAGCAACAGGTAAATCCGAGAAAAAGAGTTGATTTAACGAGATATTTCAATCCTCTTCCTGCTTCAAAAATATCTTTATTTTTTCCTGAAGGCGCTGACGATCCTTTTTTTTGTCAAAAAGCTGAAATGCGCGTTTATACATTTCCAGCGCATCATCACTGCGTCCGATTTCCAAATAGACATCCCCCAGGTGATCAAGGATAGAGGGGTCATCAGGAGAGAGTTTTATTGCCTGCTCCAGTGCTTTTACGGCCTCTTTAAGCCTGCCCTGCCTGTAGTAGACCCAACCAAGGCTGTCACGGATATAACCATTTTCAGGTTTGAGTTCAACAGCCCTTCTGATATACGACAGGGCGTTGTCCAGATGAATTTTTTTATCCGCCCAACTGTATCCCACATAGTTAAGAGCTGCAGCATGTTCAGGCGACAACTGAATAACCTTTTGCATAATATCTAGAGCCTGTTGCTGCTCACCACTGTAATCAAGAAACAGGCCATATTCGTACAACAGCTGGTCGTCTTCGGGATATTCTTGTATTCCCCTGACAAAAGTAGTTTTGCCCAGTTCATCCTGATTATTCAATTGATAAAGCGAGGCAAGAAGAACAAACATGTCAGGATTACGAATTTTTTCTTCAGCAATGACTGATTCGAGCAGCGCAATAGCCTGTTCATTCTGGTGTAATTCACGCAGAGCCCTCACCTGGAGAAAAATTCCGTCCTCATACTCTTCAGCGTCACGGCTGATTCCCTGCAAATCAATCAACGTTTTTTTATACTGCTTTGTCTGGTAATGAAGAATGGCCAGCATATATCTGATTTCTCCATTATCACTCTTTTTTAATAAATCCGTGAGAATTGAAACTGCCTTGTCATAATCCTTTTTCCGGGCATACAATCTGGCAATTGTCATGTCGACCCGGCCTGGTCGACTCGTTATGCTTTTAAGGGTATTGAGTTCATTTAAGGCTAGCTGCTCCTTGTTCTGAAGGAGATATACATGGACAAGGGCTACACGGGCTTCCTCATTAAACTCATCCCGGGTCAAAAGATCCCGGTAGAGGCGAATTGCCTGGTCATACTTCTTTTGCTGCAGATAAACCTCAGCAAGTTCAAGCTGAAGAGAAGCAGACCAGTTAATCGTCAGCGCCTCTCTATAATGAGCCCTGGCCTTATCAAACTCTTTTTCAGCAGTGAGCAGACGGGCCAGTAATACCCGGGCAGAATAAGATTGGCTGTCAACCTCCAGAGCATCTTCAAGCGCATACCGAGCTAACTCCGGCTTACCATCTGCCTGATAGAGTTCACTGAGCAAGAGCAGGGAGGAGATATCACGAGGATCAATGGTGTGGATTTTACGATACTGTGCCGCTGCTTTTTGCAACTGTTTGTTGCGGATGAAAACTTTGGCCAGAACCATTCTCGGTTCAATATCTTCAGGATGGTCGACCAGGTATGCTTCAAGTCGGGAAATAGCCTCATTTGAACGTTCTAATCGGGCAAGAAGCAATGGAATTTTTCGGATTGCCAGAGATGCGGAAGGATCACAGATTAATGCTTTTTCATACGCCTCAAGGGCTTCTTCATTTTTTCCGGACAATTCAGCGTACCGGGCCCAGAGAAAATAAAAATAACTGCAACCGTGATCGGCTTCATCAATGCTTTCTGGAGCGCTCACATTTTCTGGGGCAGGTGCAACTGCAGTTTGTTGATTGCCTGCACATCCAAGCATCACTACATCAGTTAGCAGCAGAAAAGCAATGGTTATCCCCTTAATCCTGTTCATTCTGAGCACAAGTATTCTTTATTAATAAATGCTTCCATAACAATTCGTCTTATCTCAGCCTGCACTTGCAATATTTCCCGGGAGGCACTTACCCGTTGAATACAGCTCTCAGTAAATGAGGCAAAATTAGCAGCCACGAAGCGAAGCTGGTCAAGCTGTTCAAAATCGTTAAGATCCTCCCCTCTTCCCTCTTGAATGCGGGCAATTGATACTTCCGGTGCCATTGTCAACAACACAACAAGGTCTGGAGTTGGAGCAAAACTATTCTTTTTAAAAATCTCTTGTATATCCTTTTCGGTAACTCCCTGATAGGCTGCAGTCGAGTAATAATAACGATCAGTTATAACAACATTGCCTTCATTAAGCTGAGGAATAATGACGTTTTTGACATGCTCTTTCCGGTCAAGTATAAAGAGTTCAAGTTCTTCTTCAGGTGTGCATCGGCTTCGATCTGTATAGAGTTTTCGAATGCGTTGTCCATATACACCGTCTGTGGGCTCACGGGTAACCATGACTTCACATCCCCTGGCTGTTAAAAAATCTGCAAGCAGCTGAAGTTGAGTTGACTTCCCTGTTCCGTCTATCCCTTCAAAGGCAATGAGAAAACCTTTATTCACGAGCATGCTTTCCTGTCCGATTCTCAACTATTTTCCCAGCCATACTCACTGCGGCCTGAAGGCTTGCAGCATCCGCACACCCCTTTCCTGCGATGTCATAAGCTGTGCCATGATCAACTGAAGTCCGTACGATGGGAAGCCCAAGGGTTACGTTTACTCCATCCTGAAAATGGAGAAGCTTAAACGGTATAAGCCCCTGGTCATGATACATTGCAATAACTGCATCAAAATCACCTGAGGAGGCTTTATAAAAAACCGTGTCCGGCGGCCAGGGACCGCTGACTCGTCCTGCCCCTGAATACTTATGAATTACAGGTTCAATAATATCGAGTTCTTCCCTGCCAAACATCCCCTGTTCACCGCTATGTGGGTTGAGTCCTGCTACAGCAACCTGAGGTTGAGGGATGGCAAAATCATGCTGCAAAGATTCCACGGTCATCTGGATGCAGTCATTTAATTCATCTGAAGTCAGCAGATTGCCGACTTCGGTCAACGGTTCATGGATAGTGACAAGCACTACGCGTAGGCGGGTGCCGGCCATCATCATACGATAGCGTTTGGTACCGGTTAAATCAGCAAGCATCTCAGTGTGACCGGGAAAACTCACACCTGCCTCCTGCAGTGATTTTTTTGAAATGGGACAAGTCACCATGGCAGCAAAAAGAGCATCAAGACACCCCAGGGCTGCCGTACGGATGTAATCCGCCATGGCAAGAGCCGTTGTTGCGTCCGGCTGTCCCCAGATTAACCGGGTTACATCGAGTTGAGATATCTCGAAGACTGGTATTGTGCCTGGTAAAATTTTACTGCCAGGCTGCCAGGAAACGAGTTGAACAGGAATGTTTAACAAAGAAGCAGCCCGTGAAAGAACTCCCAAATCGCCAAGAACCACCACAGATGAATTCATGCGGCACTGTTCTTCCCTGGCAAAAAATTTGAGAATTATCTCAGGCCCGATACCAACAGGACAGCCCATGGTTATGGCTAGAGGTGTGTTCATTGATCAGCCACAATATTCAAAGGCATTTTTTAGTAATTCGACATGTGCCTTTTTTCCTTCTACAGAGATGGCAATCACATCAAAACGAATAGGCTGGTCATGGAAATTATGTTCTGTAAGATAAACTAAAGCAACTTTTGAGATTTGTCGCTGCTTTTTTAAGCTAACTGCTTCAAAAGGAGTTCCGAAAGAATGGGAACGGCGTGTTTTGACCTCAACAAAAACCAGATCAAGACCATCTTTGACAACTATATCGATTTCACCGGATCGCCTCCGATAATTTCGCTGCAGAATTACACATTTTTTTTTCAGGAGATATTGAACTGCCAGATCTTCTCCTGTTTTCCCTGCCTTGACAGTGGATCCGGAAAAATCATGTTTAAGCGTTCGAGTAAAGGAAAGCATGAAAGGTCTCTAGCGGAGTTGCCTTCCCTTGTAGACGTTAAAAAGCAAAAACCACTCGAGAGGTTTGATAAATTGAATAGCAAGACATTTCGACTCGATTCTGACCACTTTGGCATGTAAATCTTCTATAACGAGCCTGCTCCCCTTTCCTGTAAAAACGACTTTTGCGGTACAGTCTTCTTTTAACATCACAGAATCACATGACTTTTCATCTAACATTTCAATAAGCATTCCATGGACGCTTACGTTCACCATAACACCGTTGATAAGAATGTCCGATCCATGACAAAACAAGTCAACAGGAAGTTTAAAATCAAGTCTTATGCCAGACCTGTTGTCGTTTACATCAAGTTTAAATTGCATGACCAGCCTCGAGTTGCTGCAGTTGTGTATTACCTGTTACTTTAGTAGTATAGCAAAATATTTACTGATTACCATTGAAACTCTACTCGAATAAAAAAAAGACGATAATCCTGCAAGATTACCAGAGTTCAACCTGATGTATATTTGTACCGGAATCTTTGCCCTGCAGGAACTCTTTCACCCCTTTGAACGTCTTCCGGTGAAGAGGAGACGGACCAAAATCTGCAATAGCCTGCCGATGAGCCTTGGTCGGGTACCCCTGATGCTGTACAAAATTATATACAGGGTATTCTTCGTGATATTCTGCCATCATTTTATCACGGGTTACTTTTGCAATAATAGATGCCGCTGCAATGGAGGCACTCTTTGATTCACCCTTAATCAAGGGCTTTTGAGGCAACTCCATGGGAACAGTAAATTTACCGTCTACAAGTAAAAAATCAAGGTTTATGCCGGCCATGTCTGTACACTCTCTTACGGCACGTTTCATAGCCAGTAATGAAGCCTGAAGAATATTTATCTCATCAATTTCGCTGGCCGTAGCTATTCCGACTCCTATTGCAGCATCTGAATCATAAAGCGTCCTGAAGAGTTGAGACCGCTTACGTGCTGTTAATTTTTTGGAATCCTTATAGAGAGTATAATCGCAATCATCTGGCAGGACAACACAGCCGGCAACAACCGGACCTGCTAATGGGCCCCGGCCTGCTTCATCGACACCACCAACAACGAAGTAGCCATGCTTAAACAGATTACGTTCATATGAAAAGGTATCCCCGGTAGGATGAAGCGAGGATAAAAAAGCAAAAGAGGCACTCGCCTTTTTGTTCATAATGCAAAAAAGAAGTGCCTCTTCATTTACTTGTGCAAAACGGCTTAAACGCGAGCGCGATCTTTAATTCGAGCAGCCTTGCCACTTCGTTCCCGGAGGTAAAAGAGCCGTGAACGACGTACTTTACCTCTGGATACTACTTCAATCTTCTCAAGACGGGGAGAATGAGTGGCAAAGGTCTTTTCCACACCAATACCACCATGAGAAATTTTGCGAACAGTAAAAGTCGCATTCATTTTGCCGCGTTTTCGTTTAATGACAACACCCTGAAAAATCTGTACACGTTCCTTGCTGCCTTCAATAATACGGATGTGTACTTTTACGGTATCACCCGGACGAAAATCCGGAAGGTCAAAACGCATCTGTTCCTGATCAATTTTATCAATTATGTTCATAGCCATACTCTGTATTTACGGGTTAAACCCCGAAGGATGCCTCCACTCAATCCCTGGTTATATCACTACGTTTGGTTACGTACTCACTTTTATGTAATTCTAACTGTCAACGCCCATTGTTTTTTTGCATTACCAGCTAATTATCTTTACGTCCTTTTTCCGAGCAGACGGTCTAAAACAATAGATGCCGCCGAACGAACCGAGAGATGATTATACTTCCCCGGCCCTCCCAGAGGCGGAAGGAAAACATCTACCAGTTCTATAATTTCAGGTGCCAGCCCCCAGGCAGTCCCAAACAAGATAACGACTCCCCTGCCCTTATCAAGTCTTTTTTTGAGACGTTCATGGGTTATGGTTTTTTCACGGGTAATTGCGCTGGTTGCAACAACCAACGGTCGATCACCATATTTTATCTCTATGGCCGATATTACTTCTGCAATATCAGAACAGATTTTTATAATGGACAGAGCAGAGGCCCTGTCCACATTTACAGTTCCACCATACCCCTTTGTCCAGTGGCCTACAATCTCTGAGGCCAATTCCTGCTGCTGCCTGTCCGGAGTTACCACCCAATAAGTGCCGATTCCGTAAGTTCTGGCAGCCCGGGCAATATCGTGTAAATCAAGATTAGTAACTGCAGAACCAATAATTTCATCATTACGGTTAACGACCGGATAATGAATCAGCGCAACATCAAGATGTAAATCAGTTTGCATGATTTTTCATCATCTGCTGCACTTTCTGGTATAAGCCTTCTCTTTTTAACAGTTTTCTTTCAGAAGAAGTAAACTCAACCCTGCTCAACAAAGCCGGCCTTCTTGCCAAGGTTTCACGTACTGACTCAAGAAAGCGATATTCGCGTACTTTAGCATGATCCCCGCAAAGAAGAACGTCGGGGACATTCAACCCTTCAAACTCACGCGGTCTGGTATACTGACCATGCTTGAGAAGCCCTCTGCTGAAGGTGTCATTTGCGGCAGAATCAGCACAGCCAAGCACACCGGGCAGCATCCTGGTTACAGAATCAACAATAACCATTGCCGCAAGTTCACCGCCCGTGAGGATGTAATCACCAATCGATATCTCCTCATCAACATACTGAAGACGGAAACGCTCGTCTACGCCCTCATATCGGCCACAGACAAGGACTAATTTTTCAAGAGTGGCCAGCCGTTCAACATGTGCCTGATCAAGCTGCCGACCTTTAGGCGAGAGCAAAACGACATGGCCCTTTCCTCCAGTCTGCACATCTTTCAAACATGCTGCCAGAGGTTCCGGCTTCATAACCATTCCTTCGCCGCCACCAAAGGGGCGATCATCAGTCATCGAATGTTTATCAAGTGTCCAGTCCCGGATATTATGAAGTTTGACCGAAATCAACTCAGCCTGCAATGCCCTCCTAAGTATACCTTCCTGCAGAGGAGAAGCAAACAACTCGGGAAAAATTGTCAGAATGTCAAAACGCATGCTTACATGTTAATTTCAAGCAGACCAGGCGGTAATGCGACCGTAACCACATCCCTGTCAATTGACACCAAAAAATCTGGAACCAGTGGAACCATATACTCTCTGCTGCCATCAACTACCCGGGCAATATCCTGATCATTGACGGTTAACACTCCGTCAATGCGCCCGATTATCCTCCCTTCCTCGCTGACCATCTGGCGACCTTTAAGATCACGAAGATAATACTCGTTTTCACCAAGTTTGGGTAACGCCTTCGATTCTACAAAAACCAATGAATCAACAAGGGATTCTGAATCATTGCGAGTTGTACAATTTTTCAATTGCAAAAGAACACAGTTTTTTTGAACCCGTGCTCGTTCAACGGTATACTCGACAGGTTCTGTATGCTCATCTGGAGCAAGCATAATCCTTGAGTACTGTAAGACATTTTCCGGTACCCCTGAATATGGGTACACCTTAACCTCACCACGAATTCCATGTGGCTTGGTTACCTTGCCGAGCAAAACAAGGTCCTGAAGCTCTTTCATGGTTACTCTAAAATCTCTAGGCGGGAACGTTTATCCTCTTTTGCAGATACAGCCGCTAGAACGGCTCGCATAGCTCTTGCTGTACGCCCCTGTTTACCGATGACCTTGCCAAGATCTTCTTTGGCTACACGCAATTCTACAGTGACTGTTCCATCTTCCTCACGTTCCAGAGTGTCGACAGCATCTGGTTCGTCCACTAGATGAGTGGCAATGAAAGCTATAAGATCCTTCATTTAGGCCGTTTCCACCGCCGCATTATTATGTTTTTTAATAAGACTGCTCACGGTAGTGCTTGGCAATGCCCCTTGCTCCATCCACTTTGCGAGTTTCTCATTGTCAAGTGTAATGACAACCGGATCCTGCAAAGGATCATACGTGCCGATAATGTCGAGAAATTTGCCGTCACGGGGAGCATGAGAATCTGCTACAACAATGCGGTAAAATGGTTGTTTTTTCCGACCTTTTCTTGTTAAACGAATTCGTACAGCCATTGTTCTGGTATCCTCCTGTGGATATCGAATACACCCTGATAACGGGCAGATAATATATTTGCAATCTTGTCTTTTGTATCAGCGCCTGAGCCCTTTTGGCAGTTTACGTCGTTTACCGCCTTTAATAACAGACTTGCCCCGAAATTTTTTCATCATTTTGAGCATCATTGTATAGCTCTTTAAAACCCGGTTTACTTCCTGTACAGATGTGCCGGAGCCTTTGGCAATACGCTGCCTTCGGCTGGCGTTGATAATCTTATGATTGTTCCGTTCCTTTTTAGTCATGGAACGAATAATTGCCTCGGTCTTAAACAACTCTTTTTCGTCTGGTTTTGGCGCATTCTTCAACTGTTTGAGCTTATTAATGCCCGGCACCATCCCCATAAGCTGCTCAAGATTACCCATTTTTTTGATTTGCTGAATCTGCTCGAGAAAATCTTCAAGGGTAAAAGCATTTTTCTGTATCTTTCTGGCAAGCTTTTTTGCCTTTTTCTCATCTACAACCTTTTCGGCTTTTTCAATAAGCGACATCACATCGCCCATACCGAGAATACGAGAAGCTGTACGATCCGGATGAAAAACTTCCAAAGCGTCCAAAGCTTCACCAACACCGACAAACTTGATAGGTTTACCGGTTATTGTTTTGACAGAAAGTGCAGCACCGCCTCGTGCGTCGCCTTCCATTTTGGTCAAGACGACACCGGAAATCTCTAAATCTGTGTTAAACTTGTCAGCTACAGTAACAGCATCCTGACCTGTCATGGCATCTGCCACAAACAGAATTTCCGACAGGGCAACAGTTCGAGCTATTTCCTGCAGTTCTCCCATGAGTTCTTCATCAACATGCAGCCGCCCGGCTGTATCTATAAGAACAGTGTCATATGATTTTTGCTCAGCTTCTGCAACAGCCAGTCGGGCAATATCCACCGGGCTCTGAGAAGTCGTGGAATCAAAAACAGGAACACCAATCTGTTCCCCCAAAACATGAAGCTGCTCAATAGCTGCCGGCCGGTAGACATCAGCTGGCACCAGAAAAGGCTTACGGCCTTTTTCTTTGAGCATTTTGGCAATTTTTGCAGATGTGGTTGTTTTACCAGAGCCCTGCAGCCCAGCCATCATAATTGTTACAGGTTGACGACCGTCAAGCCGCAGAGGTTCTGCAACTTTCCCCAGTAATTCAACCAGCTCATCATGAACGACCCTGACAACCTGCTGGCCGGGAGCCAGACTTGACAAGACCTCCTTACCAACAGCTTTTCTGGTAACAGAGGCAACAAATTCCTTGACGACCTGAAAGTTGACATCAGCTTCAAGTAAGGCTGTACGCACTTCACGCATGGCCTCGGCAATGTTCTCTTCGGTCAGCGTGCCATGGCCACGCAGCTTTTTAAATACACCCTCAAGGCGATCTGTTAAATTTTCAAACATGATCCAATATATATAAAAACGATTAACGACATGATAACATCTGCTCCATGTAAATTAATTCTTCAACGGAGCAAAGGCAAATAGATTTATTTACCCCATGTTACAATGGATGTCAAGCAGGAAGCAAAAAGAGGCCAAATGACCCCGCAATTCTTGCCAATGCCGCATTTATGGCCACTTGGCGTGTTTTATCCCTGAATTGCCGAAACCACCTTTTCAAGAGTTTCAGGAGTGTCTGCCTGCAAACATTTGACATGACTCTTTCGGGGGAGAATCTTGCGCATAAGGCCGGAGAGAACTTTTTTGGGTCCCAGCTCAACAAAGAGTTCAACCCCATCATCGACCATCAGGGTAACTGACTCAAACCAGCGGACCGGAGAGGCTATCTGGCGGGCCATTATACTGCGAATTGCTGCCGGATCTTTCTCGCGAGCTGCTGTGGCGTTAAACAACAGGGGAATCCGGGGAGCTGTAAAGGAAACCGTTTCCATAAACGCAGCAAAATCATCAACTGCTCCGGCAACCAGCGGACTGTGATTGGCTACTGCAACAGGAAGAGCAATGACCTTTGCGCCCTTTTCTTCACAGAGTGTGGAAAGAGCATCAAGGCCCTGTTGATCTCCGGAAATAATAATCTGCTGCTCGCTGTTATGATTGGCAACTACTACAGTCCCAGCCCCTGCAGAGGCTGCAAGCAGACTCTTGACATCTTCTATGGTCAGCCCCAGGACTGCCCTCATGCCTCCTGGATGCGCAGCCCCCTCCCGCTCCATAAACTCCCCGCGTTTCGTGACAAGCGCCAGGGTGTCACGCGCTGAAAGAACCCCGGAGGCGTGCAGGGCAGAATATTCCCCCAGAGAATGACCGCCAACCCAGGCCGGGGTAAACCCGGGCAAATTTTTTACCAGCTGCTGCCAGCAGATAAGGTTCGCAACGGTCATGGCCGGCTGTAAATGCAGGACACGGGTCAGGTCTTCAATTGGTCCGTCAAAGCACAATTTTCTGAGAGGAAAACCAGAGACGTCCTCTGCCATATTCATCAGCCCCGCAGCGTCTGGATCACTCTCTATAAACTGCTGCCCCATGCCGATAAACTGTGACCCCTGACCGGGAAAAATGATTGCTGTTTTTTTCATTAAAGTTTTTTATCCGTCGTTATCAGTCAACTGAGTAAATAAAAAGAAACACACACCAACAGTAATAGCGGAATCTGCCACGTTAAAAGCAGGCCAATGGTGTCTGCCTATATATATATCAAGAAAATCTACTACAGAGCCGTAGGCAAGACGATCAATAAGGTTGCCTAAGGCGCCCCCGGCAATCAGCCCAAGACTTGTCGTGTACATGGGATTCTGTCGTCCAAGCTTGCGCTGCACTAAAAAAAGCACCAGCAGAGCTATAATGGCTATGCCCACAAATAAAGACTGCCGCCACCAGACAGGATGACCGGCAAGCATGCTAAAGGCCGCTCCGGTATTACGCAAAAACGTTAAACTCAAATATCCGGGAATGATTACCAGCGAGTCGTAAAGATGAAAGTTGTTGATGATCCATATCTTACTTAACTGGTCCCCCAGCACGACCAGAAAAATAAGTGTAAAAAATCGTACCACAATCAGTCCGTGAGTTCTCTTACAACCAACGCGCACCGGTTGCAAAGGGTCGGATGCTCAGTGTCTTCACCTACAGTTGACGAAATAATCCAGCATCGTTCGCATTTTTTTCCGTCAGCCGGACGGACAGCGACACGCATCCCCTCAACTTCTTCACATTCTGTGAACTCACCATCAGCGGCAGAATCAACCACTGTTAAACCGGAAACAATGCACAACTCCTGAAGCAGTTCACGTTTATCATCTAGAAAATCGGCAATTTCGCCTTCAAGCTGGAGCAGGACTTCAGCATCCAGCGACAGTCCTATAATCTTTTCTCGACGGGCATGTTCCAGCACCCGTGTTATTTCACTGCGCACACTGAGCATTTTTTCCCAGCGAAGATCAAGCGTCTCATCAACAGTAATATCAGAAACATCAGGAAAATCAGCAAAGAAAACCGACTCTTCAAGGGGAGATTTTTGATCCATTGCGTAAAGATGCTCCCAGGCCTCAGCAGCTGTTACACTGAGAATAGGTGCCATAAGCCTGAGTAAGCCATCAAGAATACGGTGGATAACACCCTGGGCCGCCCGGCGGGCAGGGTCATCAGGCGTAGAGCAGTAGAGGCGGTCTTTAAGGACATCCATATACAGGCTGGAAATAACAGTACCGCAAAAGTTATGCAGTGCGTGATAAATGGTGTGAAATTCGTAATCCGCATAGGCCTGTACAACTTTGCGAACCAGCTCGGCGTATCTGGCAAGGGCCCATTTATCAAGTTCTGTCAGATGTTCGCTGCCCACACTGTCTGTTGCAGAATCAAAATCATTAAGATTTGAGAGCAGAAAACGCATGGTGTTGCGAATCTTCCGGTAGGCATCAGAGACGTGCCGAAGAATTTCATCAGAAACTTTTATATCGTCACGGTAATCCTCACTCGCAACCCAGAGCCGCAGAATTTCCGCACCGTTTTTATCAATGACTTCCTGCGGAGCGACCACATTCCCGATAGACTTGGACATTTTCTTGCCCTGACCATCCACAACATAACCATGGGTCAGAACACCTTTATAGGGAGCGCGTCCCCGGGTACCCACACAAGTCAGCAGCGATGACTGAAACCAGCCACGATGCTGATCACTCCCTTCAAGATAGAGATCAGCCGGAGAACGCAGCTCAGAACGGGCCTCCAGCACAGCGGCATGGCTGGTGCCGGAGTCAAACCATACATCAAGGATGTCGGTTTCTTTAACAAAATTCTCAGCGCCGCAGGTGCAGGTTACACCCTCGGGTATAAAATCGCTGGCTTCATAGCTAAACCATGCGTCAGCCCCTTCTTTCTCAAACAAGGCTTCAATCCTTTCACAGACAGAAGCATCTTTCAACACTTCTCCGCATTCTTTGCAGGTCAGTACCGTCAGAGGTACTCCCCAGGAACGCTGACGTGACAAGCACCAGTCCGGGCGGGACTCAACCATACCCAGGATGCGCTGCTGCCCCCATGAAGGTGTCCATGTTGTTTCATTTATTGCCTTAAGTGCTTTCTCGCGAAGACCGTTAATCTCCATTGAGATAAACCACTGTTCCGTTGCCCGGTAAATGACAGGTTCTTTACAGCGCCAGCAATGGGGATAAGAATGGACAATCTTTTCCTCCTGGACCAGGATACCCTGGGCAGCCATATCATCATTGATCTCACGGTTTACTTCAGGAATCTTCCTGCCGGAATATTTTCCGGCCTCATCAGTGTAATGGCCGGTATCATCAAGAGGAGAAAGAACATCCAGACCATAACGCAGACCAGTTATATAATCGTCAGCACCATGACCGGGTGCTGTATGTACACAACCTGTTCCTGATTCAGTGGTTACGTAGTTTGCCAGAACCATCAATGAGTTCCGATCAAGGAAAGGGTGACGACAATTCTTTCCTTCAAGTGCCTTGGCCGAAAAAGTCGTAAGGACTGTGTAGTCCTGGATACCAAATTGCTGAAAACAGGTATCAACAAGTTCCTGGGCAATTATCCAGACTTCTCCAGCCACTTCGACTGCCGCATAAACAAAATCAGGGTGAAACGCTACACCCATGTTGGCAGGGAGCGTCCAGGGGGTTGTTGTCCAGATAAGAGCAAATACCTTACGACCGGTAAACTCGGCTGCCACATCTGAAAGATCATCCGCAACAGGAAATTTCACATAAATTGAAGGAGAAGTGTGGTCATAATACTCTACTTCAGCCTCAGCCAGAGCTGTTCCACATGTAGAACACCAGTAGACAGGTTTTTTGGAACGAACAACACCGCCGGACAGGAGAAACCGATTGAATTCCCGGGCAATAGCAGCTTCGTAAGCAAAATTTATGGTCAGATAGGGATTATCCCAGTCACCAAGCACGCCAAGGCGACGGAACTGTTCTTTCTGCGTCTTTATCCATTTCTTTGCATACTTTCGACAGGCGTTCCGTTTGCCCAGAATGGAAATAGTTTCTTTTTTTCTGCCCAGTTCTTTGTCAACATTATGCTCGATAGGCAGACCATGGCAATCCCAGCCAGGAACATAAGGAGCGCAGAAACCATCCATACGACGGGACTTTAAGATGATATCCTTAAGTACTTTATTAAAGGCTGTCCCTAGATGGATATTACCATTTGCATAGGGAGGGCCGTCATGAAGAATAAACAGCGGTTTTCCCTCTGCAGCCTGCTGTAACTTCTCGTACAATCCTTCTTTATCCCAGCGCTTAAGATACTGTGGTTCTTTCTGGGTCAGATTAGCTTTCATTTTAAACCTGGTTTTAGGCAGGTTCAGGGTGTCCCGGTAGTCCATTATTTCTCTCTAGGTACAATAGTTATCGATACAAAAATAAACTCAAAGATTTTAATCAGAACAGAAGAAGATGCAAGGGAAAACAAACGCGAAAAAGCCGGGAAGCTGACAGTTTCACCCCGGCCGAAAAGTGAATAAAGAGAAAAAAACTAAAACTCGATCCCTTTTTGTGCCTTTATTCCACTTGCATAAGGATGTTTAATTTCTCTCATTTCAGTAACCAGATCAGCAGCCTCAACAAGTTTACCGTCAGCATCTCTGCCGGTAATTACAATATGTTGTCTCTTGTCACGGGCAGATAAAACTTCAAGTATTTCCGTCACCTCAATCATCTTATAGGTGACAAGATATGTCAGCTCATCAAGCACCACCAAGTGATGGCGATTTTCAGCAATTATTTTTTTTGCAAACTCCCACCCATCTCTGGCAACGGCAATATCCTTATCAATATCATCAGATTTCCATGTAAAACCACGCCCCATGACATGAAAATCAAGTTGTCCGGAAAACTTCTTTGCGGTTTCTAGTTCGCCATACTTCCAGCTTCCCTTGATAAACTGAATAAAACAGACCCGGTGACCATGACCAAGTGCTCTGAATGTGAGCCCCAACGCAGCCGTCGTTTTTCCTTTACCGTTGCCCGTAAAGACCATCAGTAAACCTTTTTGTTTATCAGCCATGGGAGCTTTTTCTATATCTTGTAGTTACAGATGACGCCTTCTGAGGTAAACCATGCGAAAGTGGCCTGCCATGCTGCCGTACGTACTCATAAACAACAATTGCCCCGGCAATACTCACATTCAGACTCTGTACATGTCCCCACTGGGGAATGGAGAGGCTTGTAATGTCTGGATACTGGTGGCGATCAAAGCTTAAGCCAAATTCTTCATGACCGAGAACAAATGCTGTTTTCGGCATAAACTCCACTTTACCCAGGACCTGATCAGAACCAGGCTCAAGCGTAATAATGGAGTACTCTTTTTCCTTGAGTGCCAGATAACAGGACGCAAAATCATCATGCATCTGGTATTTGACCCAACGAACCGACCCCTTGGCAGGATCCGGGTCAAAGGCCGGTACTCCGATCACATGAATTTCACGGACACCAAAAGCATCGGCAGAGCGAAAAATTTTACCTATGTTAAAATCCGGTTTCAGACCGTCAAGCACAAGTATGCACTTATGCAGACCATAAGAGGCACTGGACATGTTTCGTCTTCGTGCCCGCTCATACCTGATCTCCATATCAAATCGTTTATGTACTCTCCTGCGCATATTTCTATTTTATCACGGGTTGTTCTTTTGTAACTATTCAGGTAGCATCATGACTTTGGCATAACGTATGGTCTGTAACTGTTCAGATGTGCTCCATATTGTGGCAAGCAGGCCAACGAACTATAGGCCGCCTATGTGAGGCGGCCTGATTGTCGCAGGTAAGACGCGACTCCGAGATGGGGTACAGCTGAACAGTTACGTTCTTTTTTACCCCACGTTGTACTCTGTGGAATAAAAAAAAACAACTCTGATGCCTGAGGAGGCCCATTGTGACGACATCCGGGACAACCTGCTGTGAAATATGCGGAGCAGAGAAGAAAATAGCAAAAAGTGGAGGATATAATGCCTGTCCAACCTGCCGCGTTATCATCAGCAACATAAAGAACCATCCACAAACAATAAAAAAGCTTTGGCCGGAACTCCAGGACGAGCCGATTTTGCCCAAGCGTGACCTGAAAAAAATACAGGAGGAACTGGAATTACCTGAAGTCCTGGACGGCAAACGCTACATGACAGTAGACCGTGAGAACAACAAATGGTACCTCTCGGTAAGTGAAGTCGATGGACAACCGGTAGAAGTGTTTGCTTCAACCGCCTTTGACCGTGACCATGAACTGCAGTCTCGCATCTCCAACCTGACAACAATTACCCGGCTTATTTCTCTCATGCTGCGTCATATCTTTCTCAACGAACCTCTGACATTGCAAAAATGTCTTAAACAGATAAAACGAAGTTCACGACAAAGAAACGATTTACCAGACATGCTCTACGGCGTTCTAAACCGCTATACTGACATGCAAGGAAAGACAAAAAAATAAGCACATAATGGCAAAGGTAACTATTCAGGCAGCACCGCGACTTTGGCATAACGTGTGGTCTGTAACTGAATAGTTACGGGTAAAGCACAGCAGATGTTTCACAGGTGATCATGCAAAAAAGAAATGAATTTTCAAAGATAATTTCACAAAGCGGTTTGAAAACAGTAAAATAACGGTAACTATTTACAGATACTTTTGTTCCCTGATAGATACTTGCTCAAATATTTTACTCCATGTCTGACACAGCCCAAACAAAACAAACAACAAATCAAGCTGATACAGAGCAACAGGTGTCAAATACTGTAGCTCACTCAGCACAGGAAATTGATTTGTCCGATGTAGGCCAGGGCGAAACACCGGAAGAATCTCTTGAAGAAATCCTCCTTCAGGAATTGCTTCAGAAGACAACAGAACTACAGCAGTCGACAAAAAAACTTTCCAAACTGCAGCATGAGCTTTCGATTACCCGCCACATAGTTGCCTGCCAGGATAAAGGGATTATCTTTATCAATCCCTCAAGAAAAATTCTGTATACCAATACTGTTTTTTGTGATATGGCGGGTCTTGACCTGCGAGAACTGCAGAAAGAAACACTTGATGCATTGATCGAACTGCGGGATACCGATCAACCCCTGAGTTCAATCCTGCAAAAGACTTCAGGGCTGGAGAAGTGGCAGGGAAAGATACTGTTGAAAACAGACCAGGCCAACCAGACTCTCTATTTACTCTCTATAGATTACTGCAAGAAAAACGTCAAAAAGAGTATTCCCGAGGGCTTTGTCTGTCAATTTTCCCAAGTTGAAGAACATGCCCCCTCCCCTTCAAGTATCGGTTCTTCAGCTCTATTTACCCACGATTCCTTAACTGGCTTACCGGATCGATCATCTTTCCAGCACCATCTTGCTCTTTGTGTCAATCAGGCGCGACTGGCGGGCTCCCGGGTGGGATTACTCTATATTGACCTTGATAACTTTAAGCGAATAAATCAGATGATGGGGCCGGCATGTGGTGACGATGTACTCTGCCAGGTCACTCAACTGCTCCAGCAGAATGCCAATGCTGAAGGAATAAATTTTATTGCCCGGCTCAGTAGTGATGAGTTTGCCATAATTCTCCCGCCCCCAAGCGGACCAGAACAGACAGCGAAACTTGCTGAACGAATAATTAGTAATTTTCAGCTCCCGCTTAACGTCAACTCCCGTGATATGTTCATCACTCCAAGCATAGGTATTACTCTTTTTCCCGAAGATGGCGACAACCCGTCAGAACTGCTGAGAAATGCCGACGCAGCAATGGAAATAATCAAGGCAAAGGGAGGCAATAACAGCTGTCGCTGGCAAAACGATATTGACGACACGGCCATTGAAAACCTGCATCTGGAAAATGACCTGCGCCACGCAGTCGCAAATCATGAGATTTTCAACTATTACCAGCCGCAAATAGATCTTATAAATGGAAAAATAATAGGCATGGAAGCCCTTGCCCGCTGGGAACATCCCGAACATGGTTTCGTTTCTCCCGAGGTGTTTATTCCTCTTGCCGTCAATGCCGGTCTCATAGACGAACTGGGCATTGAGCTTGTCAGACAGGCCTGTGAAGACGGACGGCAATGGATGCAGCTTGGTTTCAGAAATTTTGTCATGGCCGTTAATCTCTCCGGCAGACTTCTCAGACGCCTTGATCTGTTTGACCATATCATTGACTGCCTGGAGAGCACTGGTTTCCCGGCTGACCATCTGGAAGTGGAATTTACAGAAAGTGTTCTTATCGAAAATATTGACAACACAATAGATCTTATCAACAAATGTCGTGAGAAGGGCATTAAAATGGCCATTGACGACTTTGGCACCGGCTACTCATCACTGAGCTATCTGCAGCGCTTTGCAGTTGATAAAATAAAGATTGACCGATCATTTATCATGGATGTTACCACTAACCCGGGCGATGCCGCAATTACCATGGCAATTATAGCTATTGCAAAAAAATTGCATTTTGAGGTGCTGGCGGAAGGGGTGGAGACCGAAGAACAACTCTTTTTTCTGCAGGACAATCAATGCGATTCCTGCCAGGGGTTCCTGTTCAGTAAACCTATTTCCGGACAACGTATGAAAAATCTGCTCATGCGGGATGCAAGCGTTGCCCTCAAGCATCGCCGTATTCTTGATAAATTCTATTCCATTAAGGCAGGGAACGACTAAAAAATCTGCTCACTCTTTTTTTCTGTAAAAAGGCGTAAATACTTCCCATATCCCTGTTCAGCCATCTGTTCTTTAGCGACAAAACGAAGTGCTGCAGAATTAATACAGTAGCGCAATCCCGTAGGTTTCGGCCCATCAGCAAAGACATGGCCCAGATGTGAATCACCATATCTGCTCCGCACCTCGGTACGGCTGGTAAATAAACCTCTGTCCTCCCGTTCAACAATACTCTCTTTGTCAACTGGTCGGGTAAAACTTGGCCAACCGGTTCCGGATTCGAATTTATCAGTAGAGAGAAAAAGAGGCTCTCCTGTAACAACATCCACATAAAGCCCCTGCTTTTTATTATTCCAATACGCATTGTCAAAGGGAGGCTCGGTACCTTCATTTTGCGTTACCTTGTACTGTAGCGGAGACAGCCTGCTCTTGAGTTCTTTGTCAGAAGGTCGGATATATTCTTTACTGTCAACCGAAACAGATGGTTTATCTTTCCAGACGTTTTTAATAAAACCGGCCCGACCAGAACCCATTTTATACATTGAATACTGCAGGACATTTTTCTTATAATACTGCTGATGATACTCCTCTGCCCTGAAAAACTTCCCGGCAGGCAGGATGGCAGTGACAATCGGTTTATCAAACATTCCGGATGATTCCAGGGCATTTTTGGATTTTTCAGCCGTTTTCTGTTGTTCTTTATCATGAAAGAACACAGCAGTAAAATATTGAGTTCCCCGGTCAGCAAACTGACCGCCATCATCAGTGGGATCGATTTGACGCCAAAAAATATACAGGAGCTGGCTGTAGGAAATTTCAGCCGGATCATAGACAACCTGCACAGCTTCATAATGGCCGGTTGTGCCGCTTGTCACCTGCTCATATGTTGGGTTTTCCACATGACCGCCAGTATAACCAACCGTCACATCAATAACACCATCAATGTTCTCAAAAGGAGGTTCCATGCACCAGAAACAGCCTCCTGCAAATATAGCTGTTTCAGTATTTGCTGCAGCCTGAATCGGAGTAGAAGAAAAAATCAGAAAAACAAACAGAAATATAAATATAGTGGAAGTCATACCTGCTCCATGAGTAGTATAGCGCATTTCAGTTTACCACAATGTAGTGTTTATTTGCATTTGCACAAGTCTATTTATACATCTTTACCAGAAACTTTTTTCACAAAAAAAGTAAGGTACGAAAACCATGCGGTTCCAGGAAGAAGAAACAGAAGGGCGAGAATGATGACAATGCGTTGGGGGGCAAAGCCCATATCAAGCGCCAGTCCCGTGCACCATGTGGACATACTGAGCACCAGGGTAAGCATACCCATTTCAGCAGCAAACACTCTGCCCCGAAACCTGTCTTCAACACTTCTGTGCAAAAGAGTTGTACTGAATACCCACTGTATTGAGCCGCCAATATGGCCTGCAAAAACGCACAGGGCGGCAAGGGCAATACCAGGTGCCTGACTGAACAGGAGATACGATACTGAAGAAATAAAAAAAGAGGCCCCGATGGCCTGCCGCATGGAAACAACGCCCTCGCCAAAAAATTTCCAGGCAAGAAGAGGACCCACTGCCGCTCCAAGACCGCGCATGGAATATAACACACCGCTTAATCCACCCTGCCCGTTTTCTGAAAATACCTGCTCTCCGAACACGGTAAGCATGACCAGAATTCCACCGGACAATGCCCAACCACTTTTCACCATGAGGAGCGCGGCTACCCGTGGATGGCGTTTAACATAAACAAGACCTTCTACAAGTTCATGCCATCCTGTAATCCGGGCAAAGGAAAAATACGTAACTTTTTTTCTGTTATGCTCAGGAAAAATTACCGTGGCCAAAAAGGCTGCTGAAGCGAGGAAGGTCAGGCTGTCAACGATGATTGCTGTCTGCCAGCCAAATGCTGCGGAAACAAAACCTCCAAGAGCAGCTCCAACAGCGAGCATTACAGACCATGACGCCCCGGACAGGCCATTGGCAACATTCAACTCTTCTTTGCTGCAGAGATTGGGAATACTGGCCTGACGAGCCGGATGAGCAAATGTCCATACAGATTCCTGAAGAACCGCCAGTACATATATGAGCCAGACCTGCGAAACATCGTGGACAAAAAGATAACACAAGACGACTATCGTGCGCAGGATATCGCAACAGATGAGAATACTCTTGCGGCTGAATCTGTCGGCAATTACACCGGCCACAGGTCCCAACACAGTGGTCGGCAGAAACTTGGCTATCAGGAACCAGCTTACAGCCTGTCCCGAGCCGGTGAGTGAGTTTAAGAGAACAAACAACCCTATGTAGTTAAACCAGTCGCCAGCCTGACTTATAATGCCGGAAAACCAGAATCTCCGGTAATTCCTGTTTGATCTGAGCAGATAAAGATAAGAAAAAAGATTCCCTGCGGTATGTTTTTTTGTCTTACTTTTTTCTGTGGTGCAGGTTGTCATTGAGGCGGCTCAAGAAAAATTGTGAATCTTCAGGTGAGTGCGAAAAACGTCCAGAACCACTGTAGTGTAACTGTTCAGGAGTGCCTTAGATTCGTTCATTTAAGGCTGCTTAAGTAGCATAAGTACGCTTCATTCTCAGCTTTTAATAAACAGGTAAGCATAGACTCCGGACCTGCGGCACTTCTGGACTATAAGTACAGGTCAGTGGTTTTGCAAGTTTTCAACACCCACCTGAAGAGTGACACTTAACTTAAAGATGGTTTTTCTTTGGGCTTTACCCCGGTTGTTGTTTTACGTTGTCCTGTACCCTGTTATCAGGGATGATGATCTCGGGCTTCCGGTATTATTATGAGCTTTAAACTCTGCAAGCTGGTATTTGAGTAACGTAACTCTTCAGGAGCACATCTGAACAGTTACAGACAACACGACATGCCAAAGTCGTGGTGCTACCTGAACAGTTACGCTTTAACTTTATGTCAATTTCGTTGTCTTTATCAAAAAAGAGAAAATTGATACACATGCTGCGGGATGAAATAAATTGACTCCCAGGTGCTTGCTGTGTAAAAAAGCCCTACTTTTGATAATTCGTGCTGCCGTATTAATGAATGGAATTTCGGCAGATTTTATTCTTACATGCCCATGGAGAATGATTATGGGACAGACAATAACAGAAAAGATTTTTGCAGCGCATGTGCGCGACACTCCAACACCTGACAACATGGTCATTGATATTGATGTAATCATGTGTCATGAAATCACAACGCCGATTGCCATTATGGATCTTGTGGACAAGGGGATGGACAGGGTAATTGACCCTGATCGCATTAAAGCAGTCATTGATCATGTGACCCCTCCCAAAGACTCCAAAACAGCGACCCAGGCCAAAATTATGCGCGACTGGGCCCGACGGCACAAGATCAAGGATTTTTTCGATATTGGCCAAAACGGCGTCTGCCATGCACTGTTTCCGGAAAAAGGGTTTATCCGCCCCGGAAACACTGTCATCATGGGCGACTCTCATACCTGCACCCACGGAGCCTTTGGCGCTTTTGCAGCAGGAGTCGGCACAACTGACCTTGAGGTAGGTATCCTTAAAGGGGTTTGCGCTTTCAGAAAACCTGAATCCATGAAGATTGAGGTCACAGGCAACCTGCCATCCGGTGTATATGCCAAGGATATTATTTTACACATCATCAAGACGCTTACTGTCAACGGGGCAACTGATCTGGTTATAGAGTTCTGCGGCCCGGTTGTGGACGGTATGAACATGTCTTCACGCATGACACTCTGCAATATGTCTGTTGAGGCAGGAGCAACATCCGGGCTGTGTCTGCCGGATAGAGTAACAGCCGAGTATTTATGGCCGTTTATTCAGGAAGATTATGATTCGGTAGACCAAGCCGCTGAAGACTATAAAAAATGGCATTCTGATCCCGATGCAACCTATGCCAAGACCCTGACAATTGATGTATCAGATCTTGAGCCGCAGGTAACCCATCAGTACAAGCCTGACCAGGTCAAAGACATAACCGAGCTTGCCGGCACAACAATTGACCAGGTATATATCGGCTCCTGCACCAATGGCCGCATTGAGGATATCCGGGAAGCAGCGTCTATTCTCAAGGGTCGCAAGGTAGCTGGCACTGTCCGGGGTATTTTAACACCGGCAACACCGGCAATTTATTCCCAGGCGCTTGAAGAGGGATTAATAAAAATTTTTATGGATGCCGGGTTCTGTGTGCTCAACCCCACCTGCGGTGCCTGTCTTGGCATGAGTAGCGGTGTGCTGGCAGAGGGGGAATCCTGTGCCTCCACAACCAACAGAAACTTTAACGGTCGTATGGGCAAAGGCGGCATGGTGCATCTGATGAGCCCGCTTTCAGCAGCAGCTGCTGCCGTAACCGGTGAAATAACTGATCCCCGGCCAATGATGAACGCGTAAGCCTGTATTATTTTTTAAGGAGTAGACAAATGAAAGAATTTGGCGGATCCGCCTTTTTTATAGACAGAGACGATATTAACACCGATGAAATTATCCCGGCAAAATATCTCACCGAAATAACCAAACGGGCATTACAGCCGCACCTGCTTGAAGATCTCATCCTGAACGACAAAGGGTTTGATACTTCAGCCCCTGATTTTCAACAGGCACAGGTGCTGGTCACCCGCTCAAACTTTGGCTGCGGTTCTTCACGCGAACATGCCGTCTGGGCTCTTGAGGTCAATGACATCAACGTAGTTATTGGCACCAGCTTTGCCCGTATCTTTCGACAAAACATGTTCAACTGCGGCATCCTGGCCATTGAAGTCGCTCCGGAAGATGTTGAGCAGCTCTTTGCTCTTAACGGTGAAGTAATCATAGACATTGATCTGGAAAACGATACAGTCATTGCAAAGAGTGACACGAAAACTGTTAAATGCTCTTTTTCCCTTAACCCTTTTGACAAGGAACTGGTTGGCGCCGGTGGCTGGCTGGCCTATGCGGATCAAAAGTATTAACGCCTATAAAACCAAGACATACTGGTAAGAAATTCACAAACTGCCAATACAAAACGACAAAAGCCCTGAGCATGATTTGATGCTCAGGGCTTTTGTCGTTTACTGTTTACTCTTGAACTGTTTTACGTTTTTTAC
>QNYF01000095.1 GCA_003978695.1 Desulfobulbus sp.
ACCACTCCCCGATGCCTCTGCAAAGGCCATTATCGGCATCAACATGAGAAACAAAAGCACCAAGGCACCAATCACAAAAGATTTCTTTTTCATATTCGAATTTCCTCTCTTTGTTTTGTTTAAACGGATTGTTGCGTTTGGGGCCCACTATGGCACAACGGTTACCGGGAGGTGACTGAGCTGTATCAGCTTGGAGACCACACTGCCAAAGATCACGGTCTTAATATTTTTCTGACCTATCCGTCCCACTATAATGAGATTGGCACTCTGCTTCTTCGCGATATAGAGCAAGGCATCGGCGACCTGGCCATGCCGCACAACACCTTCGACCACGACCCCTTCAGAAGCCAGTGATTTCAACATTGGGTCCAACACCCGTTCTTGTGCTGTCTGGATCTCTTCTTCACGTCGCATGTGCCGCTTTTCGTTCTCTTCTGCTGTTTGAAAAGCATAGGGAGACCATTCGATTATGTATGCCAAGACCAACCTGGCATTGACCATTTTGGTATAGGTGCTTGCATATTCTACGGCTCGACGGCTTGCTTCCGAACCATCAATACCGACTAATATTGTATCCGACATTTTTTCCTCTCTTATTTTCTGTGTAACTATTCAGTTACAGACCACACGTTATGCCAAAGTCGTGGTGCTACCTGAATAGTTACTTTTCTGTTTGAGTTAAACATGTTGATCATCTTCGAATCAAAATCTATGTTTTGGCTTGATGAGTTTCGTCCAAGGTTAGAAAAATTCTATTTTACCTGGCCAAATTCTATGAAAGAACCTTCCCTCATATACACACCCATTTCGATGAACACACCGGAAACATCTCCGGCCGGATCAAAATCGAGACTGCCGGCAGCCCCTTCGTAGTTAATTGGTTTTCCTGCTTTGAGAAGTGCTTTGGCCTTTTTCCATTCACCCGGCAAAATAACCTCGCCAGGGGCTGAGGCTACATCCCGCAAGGCCTTGGACAGTCCGTTACGCTCAACCTTGCCACTCTTTTCTATTGCCAATGCCAATAAAAATGCTGCATCATAGGACTGGGCAGCAAACGTTGCTGTCGGATTTATACCTGCCTTCCACGCCAGCCGGGTAAACTCACGGGCACCGTTAGAATCTGACCTACCTGGTTTAGTAGCAATCATTCCCCTGAGCTTATCACTGCCAATAGCAGTAATCAGCTTGTTGTTTACCATTGCATCCCCCCCCACAAACTGACTGAAACCACCCGCTTCAACGGCCTGGCGGAGAATCGTCTTGCCCGAGCCGTTGGCGTATGCTATCACGACCAATGTGTTAACTCCCGAAGAAGCCAGCTTGTTAACTAAAGCACTATAGTCATCTTTACCCTCTTTATGGCCCTGGTTTGCAGCAACCTTGCCACCGGCGGCAGTAAAATTGTCGGAAAGGGCACTGGCCAATCCTTTGCCATAATCATTATCTACATAGGTGATAGCAATATTCTTGATCCCTTTAGACAACAACAACCGCGCCATGACGCTTCCCTGATAAATATCTGAAGGTACCGTGCGAAACACAAGATCATTATCGTCCAAAGCTGAAATAGCCGGAGAGGTCGCTGAAGGTGACACCATGGTAACACCACCGGGAATAGCCACATCCTTAGCTGCAGAAATGGTTGCTCCTGAACAGAGACCGCCAACGAGGGCCACAACTTTCTTCCCATTCACTAACTCAGTAGCCGCAGCTACGGCGGCAGCGGCCTCTCCACAAGTGGTATCCGCAAAAGGAAGGATGATTTTTTGACCGTCCAATACGCCGCCTTGATTGTTGACGTTTTTGATTGCCAGTTTCGCCGCTTTGAAAATTGACGGTGTCAGGTTTTTGGACGGACCGGTAAAACCGCCCAAAAAACCAACGGTCACATCAGCCATTGCAATGCTCGATCCTAATAATGCGATGGACAGGACGGCTGCCATGAGTAAACGTTTCGGGTTTTTCAGCATGGATTGTTCCTCCTTATAGTTGAGATTAGAATCTCTATTGATATGCGTATAGGCCTGTCGTGGATCGACTCAAACAACAGGCAAGCCCAAAAGTAGTCGACTTTCAAGGTTCAGATTTTTCGAGCAATATCTTGAGCGAGGTGTAGGACATACCTCTCCTCCTCTCAATCATCTCATTAGTCATCTGAATATTTTACTACATTGCCCTTTATGCGTTTCACGGTTTTTCATATTTCTTGCAGTGCCAGTTCTTGATTTTGTTTTCAACGGTATTTAATAATGTCGTATTGTGATTAGAGCGAAGAGGAAGCTTTAGCAAGATAACAAAAAATCGCTTTTACCATTGTGCAGCAAGAAAAAATCAGGATACACTCGAAAAATCCTGAGAAATGGAAGCACTCTGTTTCTACACAATTTGACTGCAATTAAGCCAAAAAAAAAGCCAACCTTCTTCAAACTACTGAAATGAAGCTACAAAGCTAGCGGATAATCTGCAAGTCTATTCTGTTAAAATTGATAACTGTTTGCCGTTAAAGATTATCCATTCTCGACACCGGTTCTAAGAAAAAGAGATTCCAATGACGACTTTCTGCAAAATGATCACTGAAAGAATAAATTGTAATGAGCTATCTGATATAAAATTATCAGACCTTGATAACGAAATGACTCTTCCCCCAGAAAAGCGTGCTTTTCTGGGGGAAGAAATTTTTCTTTGTTGTATATGATTATTTGTAAAGGGAATGAGCAAACATCCCAATCCAGAACAGGAACAATTTACATGGCATTTCAAGAACGTTACCGGAGTGGTGACACTCCCTGGGAAATCAACCGGGCTGATTACAACCTGATCAATGCGGTGCAGGACATCCCCATTAGTCCATGTAGGACTCTTGATATCGGCTGCGGAACAGGAAACAACGCTCTCTGGCTCAGTCAACAGGGGTTCAAGAGCGTTGGTATTGACAGCAGTAATCTCGCAATAGACCGAGCCAGAGAAAAAGCCCGCAACTCAGGAGCAGATTGCTCATTTCATGTGCTGGATTTTATAGAGAATAGTATTCCGGATGCACCCTTTGATTTTGTTTTTGACAGGGGCTGTTTCCACCTTTTTCGCAAACATAACAGCAGAAAACAGTTTGCTGCAAAGGTCGCGCAAATTCTCAATAAAGACGGCCACTGGTTGACCCTTACCGGCAATGTCGATGAAACCAGGGAAGGCCCCGGTCCTCCTCGACTCAGTGCCTTGGAAATTATTTCTGCAGTTGAGCCATATTTTGAAATTCTTTCACTGGTTGCAAATCACTTTGATTCTGATCAGGAAGTCCCGGCAAAAAACTGGGTCTGCCTCATGAAGAAGCGAAACAAATAACCTCCTCTCCTTTCTCTAATTCTCCGGACTCACTTGATACAGATAAAGAATACGTAAAAGATGGTAACTTCAGTTACAGACCACACGTTATACCAAAGTAGTGGTGCTACCTGAAGAGTTCCAAAAGATGACAATTTAAGAGTAACGTATTCCCGTATTTTTCGTATTTCTACTTAGGAAAGAAGGATGAGGCCGGCTATCCAGGAGAACTGCTCCTGTTCGTCATTTTCCTGCGTAAAAAGGTCACCGGACCAGCCTGCTGATTCCATCAGCTTGCCCACATTGACGCCATAACCGGAGAGGGACGGACGGGCCTGGTTCGGATAGCGGCATTTTTTTATTGTGGTAACAGCACGGCAGTCTGGCTGATCCGCACAAAAACATGGTTTGCAGGAACCTCCCGCAAAACCTGCCGCATTTGAAAAACCGTTTTGCCGGGCCTTAATCTCAAGGGCTGCCACCAGTTCATGGAGTAGCCGCATGACTTCGGGCCGTTCTTCCCCCAGAAGCGAACAGGCCTGTATTTCAAGGCGAACCACCAGAACATAACGGCACTCTTTAAGAAATCTTCTGAACTCTTCCGGCCCACCGACATAAGGCGGGCAGCTTAAGGACTGGCCCCAAAAAGGACATTGAGGGTGGAGACAAAAATCAGCCAGTGTATCTTCTACGCTGACAAGATCAGGGGATATGATTCGGGCTTTCGTGGCCCCGAGTTGTTCTGCCGTGGCAAGGAGAAAAGTAAGGGCATCGTCGTCCATTGGAACCCTTACCCTCAAACCAACTCAGTTAAGGGCATCGGCAATTCCCACGGCATAGCACGTTTTACATACATCATGCACCCGCAGAATATCGACTCCCTGCCGGGCACAAAGGGCTGAAACAACAGCCGTTGGACAGTCACGCTCAGCAAGGGGGATGTTAAGCAATGACTTGAAAAACGACTTACGGGAATGACCGATAAGCACCTTATGACCAAGGCGTTTAAAAACATCGATATTTCGCAGGATGTCCAGGTTATGGTCCAGGGTTTTGCCAAAACCAATGCCAGGATCAATTATGATTCGCTCCTGATGAATACCGTTTGCAACCAGCCACTCTATCCGCTCCCTGAAAAAGGCGACAATTTCATCAATGACATTGTCATAAGCAGGCTTTATCTGCATTGTATCAGGGGTTCCCTGCATGTGCATGATAATCACCGGCCCGTCGTATGCCCTGACCACATCGATCATTTTGGGGTCATGACGAAGAGCAGAGATGTCATTGACCATGGTAGCACCAGCTGCAAGTGCTTTCTCTGCGACCTCAGCCTTTGTTGTATCAATGGATACCGGCACATCAGGGGCGACCTTGCGAAGGGCTGTAACAGCCAAAATAACCCTTCTAAGCTCTTCTTCAACAGAAACAGGATCGGCAAAAGGACGGGTTGATTCGCCTCCGACATCGATAATATCTGCGCCATCTGCAATCATCTGCTCAACTTGAGAACGTATTGTAACTTCCTCAACAAAGGAACCACCATCAGAAAAAGAATCCGGAGTGACGTTGAGTATCCCCATTATTTCTGGTGCAATCATCTGATTTTCCTTAAAAAAAAGGCACAGGAAGAATCCTGTGCCTTGTGATTACATCGCCAAACAGTTACAGCGTACCCAGCTGAAACGTTATAAAATGTCTACTTTATGCTGTTTCTGTTTCAGCCTCCGGCTCGTTTGTCTCAAGCGGAGTTTCTTCTTCGGCAGCCTCCGGTGCGGACTGGACAGGCTGTTGTTCCTGAGAGCCTTCCGGCTCTGGAGTTGCAGACTCTTCTTTTGCCAGTGGTTCACCGGGATCTTTTCCATCTTTCAGGTTCTGCATAATCCGGTCAATATCTTCAAGCATGATGGTTTCTTTTTCAAGCAGTTCATCAGCAACAGCTTTCAAAATATCGAGATTATCCTGAAGCAATTTGTTCACTCTTTTGTTGGCGTCTATAACGATATCTTTCACTGCCTCATCTATCTTCTGGGCGGTCGCTTCGCTGAAATCACGATGCTGGGCAATCTCCCGGCCAAGGAAAATCTGCTCTTCCTTTTTTCCATAAGCCAGCGGGCCGAGTCCATCATCCATTCCCCATTCACAGACCATCTTCCGGGCAAGCTCACTGGCCCGCTCAATATCACTGCCGGCACCGGTGGTTATCTCGTTAAAAATAATTTTCTCCGCCTCACGACCGCCAAACAGGATGGCAATGGTATTTAAAAGAAAACTTTTTGAATGGGTATATTTTTCGTCCACAGGTAGCTGCATGGTCAACCCCAATGCCCTGCCTCTTGGTATAATTGTGACCTTGTGGATGGGATCAGTGTCGGGAAGCAATCGGGCAACAATGGCATGTCCGGCCTCATGATAGGCAGTAATCTCCTTTTCCTTGTCTGAAATTATCATGGAGCGCCGCTCAGCCCCCATCATAATTTTATCTTTGGCCTTCTCCATAAGTTCCATGCTGATCTCTTCATCTCCCAGACGGGCAGCCATAAGCGCGGCCTCGTTTACAAGATTTTCAAGATCAGCACCGGAAAAACCAGGTGTACCACGGGCAATGACTCCCATGTCGACTTTATCAGACATTTTTGTCTTCTTGCCGTAAATCTCTAAAATAAGCTGGCGGCCTTTAATATCTGGTACCGGCACGATAATCTGCCGATCGAAACGACCGGGTCGAAGCAATGCCGGATCAAGAACATCCGGGCGGTTGGTTGCCGCAATGATAATAACACCATCATTGGCCTCAAATCCGTCCATCTCAACGAGCAGCTGGTTGAGAGTCTGTTCACGTTCGTCGTGTCCGCCACCAAGTCCTGCGCCACGATGCCGTCCAACAGCATCAATTTCGTCAATGAATATTATACAGGGGGCATTCTTCTTCCCCTGATTAAACAGATCGCGCACACGGGAAGCACCTACGCCAACAAACATTTCCACAAAATCAGAACCGGAAATGGTATAAAATGGAACCTGTGCCTCACCGGCAATAGCCCTGGCCAGGAGGGTTTTTCCTGTACCCGGTGAGCCTGCAAGCAACACCCCTTTGGGAATACGACCGCCAAGTTTAGTAAATTTCTGCGGGTCTTTTAAAAAATCAATGATCTCTTCAAGCTCTTCCTTGGCTTCATCAATACCGGCAACATCCTTAAATGTCACATCAACTTCACCCTCACCCTGGAGTTTGGCCCGGGTTTTGCCAAAGCTGAGCGCACCACCCTTCCCCCCCATCTGCATCTGGCGCATAAAAAATATCCAGACACCAATAAGCAGCAACATGGGAAACCAGGAAATAAAAATGGACATCCAGAAAGACTCTTTATCAGCTTCTTTGACGCCAATATTTACTCCGGACTTCCGCAGCATCGGGATGAGTTCGGCATCATCAGGTACTACAGTCACAAAGGGATGACCATCCTGTCCGGACCCGAGAATTCTATCACCCTGAATAGTTACCTTTTGAATGGCTCCGGCCTCAACACTTGACCAGAACTCACTATAACTCATGGAAGCCCGTTGGTTTTGCGGGGTATTGAACAGGTTGAAGAGCAGGATCATGGTCAGACCAATCACCAGCCACATGCTCAAATTCTTATAAAATGTATTCAAAAAACACTCTCCAAAAATAACTCTTGATAGAGTCGAACAGATCTCTGTACGACATTTTCAGTAATATACCCGCCCCGCATAAAAAAGCTCAGGGGTACGTTCTCAATCATCTATTGTAGGGACTCTTTGCCGTTCAGTCAATGGCAGCAGAGAATTCCTGTACTGTTTTTACATCTATTTCCCGTTCAGACAATGTCGCAATGGCCATTGTCATCGAAGAAGCCCCGGTAATGGTTGTGGTATAGGGAATGTGGTAGTCCAGGGCTGCCCTGCGGATAGAGTACGAATCTTCAGTGGTTCTCGATCCTGAGGAGGTGTTGATTATCCACTGAACCTGACCGTCTTTCAACTTATCAAGAATATGTGGTCTACCCTGTGAGATCTTATTGACCTTTTCGCACTCTATACCATGTTCGGCCAGTTTATTCGCTGTGCCACGGGTTGCAAGCAGGTGAAATCCCTGCGCAACAAGGGATTTTGCTACTGAAACAACAGCATCCTTATCGCCGTGCCGGACACTGACAAAAACAGTTCCTGACATGGGTAGATTCTGGCCCACAGCCTGTTGCGCCTTGGCAAGGGCAAGGCCGAGATTATCATCAATCCCCATGACCTCGCCGGTGGACTTCATTTCCGGGCCAAGAAGGGTATCAACATTTTCAAAACGATCAAACGGGAAGACAGCCTCTTTAACAGCCCAGTGCCTGACGGATATTTCCTTTGTAAAGCCGAGTTCTTCAAGAGACTGGCCCATCATCACCCTGGTTGCGACCTTGGCAAGAGGCACTCCTGTTGCCTTTGATACAAAAGGAATTGTCCGTGATGCCCTGGGGTTAACCTCCAGAATATAGAGATCATTTCCCTTAACGGCATACTGGACGTTCATGAGTCCGATAACTCCCAGCTCTCCGGCCATGGCCTTGGTTGCCCGTGTGATTTCTTCTATCATGTGCGGGGAGAGGGTATGGGGCGGCAGGACACAGGCTGAGTCACCGGAATGGATACCGGCTTCTTCAATATGCTCCATAATGCCACCAATAACGGTCATGCTGCCGTCGGAGACAGCGTCAACATCAACCTCAATGGCATCCTTTAAGAATTTATCCAGTAGAACGGGATGTTCACTGCCAACAATACTCGGCAGAGACATGAAATCACGGATACCCTGTTCATTGTAGACAATACGCATGTCACGCCCGCCCAGAACATAGGATGGCCGCATGACCACAGGAAAACCAATCTCTTCAACAGCAGCAAGAGCTTCCTCAAGCGTGTGGACTGTCGCATTATCAGGCTGGCGAAGGCCAAGTTTCTGCAGCAACTGCTGGAACCGTTTACGGTCCTCGGCCCGGTCAATGGCATCAGGCGGTGTTCCAACAATGGGTACGCCTGCCTGGTCAAGGCTGACAGCAAGATTAAGCGGAGTCTGTCCGCCAAACTGGACGATAACGCCATCAGGTTTTTCCAGCTCAATGATCGAGAGTACGTCCTCGCGGGTTAACGGTTCAAAGTAGAGCCGGTCAGAGGTATCATAATCAGTTGATACAGTTTCCGGATTTGAGTTGACCATAATCGACTCAACACCAATCTCGGCAAGCGCAAACGAAGCATGCACGCAGCAGTAATCAAACTCAATCCCCTGGCCGATCCGGTTCGGGCCGCCACCCAGAATAATTATTTTTTTCTTCTCTGAAGGGTGCGATTCATTTTCCTGCTCATAAGTGGAGTAATAATAGGGCGTATAGGATTCAAACTCAGCTGCACAGGTATCCACCAGTTTATACACGGGATTCACTGAACGCTCTTTTCTCAGCTTGCGAATATCATCTTCAGAAGTTCCCGTAAGGTGTGCGAGCTGGACATCTGAAAAGCCATACTGTTTCACTTCATAGAGGAAATCAGCATCAAGACCTGTAAAGCCCCGGCTGCGGATTTCATTCCCTTTGACCAGGATCTGATGCAGGTTGGTCAGATACCATGGGTCGATCAGGGTAAGCTCATGGATTTTTTCCACAGACATTTCCCTGCGAAATGCCTCAAACAAAAATGCGACCCGCCTCGAATTCGGCTGGGTAAGGCCCATTTCAAGATCATCCTGGTGTAAACCGTCAAGTTCTTCTTTGCCGTCAAAACCAAACCCCATTCTGCCGATTTCAAGAGAGCGCATTCCTTTCTGAAAGGCTTCCTTGAATGTCCGGCCAATGGCCATGGTTTCCCCGACCGATTTCATGGCTGTTGTCAGCACATCATCGGCTTCAGGAAATTTTTCAAAGGTCCAGCGGGGAATTTTTACCACACAGTAATCAATGGATGGCTCAAAGGCTGCCAGAGTTTCCCTGGTTATATCGTTGCTCAGTTCATCCAGTGTGTAGCCGATGGCAAGTTTTGCCGCAATTTTGGCAATGGGGAATCCGGTCGCCTTGGAGGCCAGAGCCGATGATCGGGAAACCCGGGGGTTCATCTCAATAATCATCATCTCCCCATCTGCCGGGTTAACAGCAAACTGGACATTGGAGCCACCCGTTTCTACACCAATTTCGCGAATAATGGCAATGGCAGCATCCCGCATTTCCTGATATTCCCGGTCTGACAGAGTCTGTTGCGGAGCAACGGTTATCGAGTCTCCTGTATGTACGCCCATGGCGTCAATATTTTCTATGGAACAGATAATGACGACGTTGTCATTCCGGTCACGCATAACCTCAAGTTCATACTCCTTCCAGCCAAGCAGACTCCGCTCGAGCATGATTTCAGTGGTCATGGACAGATCAAGACCTGCCGTGCACATCTCCCGCAACTCCTGCCGGTTATATGCCACCCCGCCTCCTGTTCCACCAAGAGTAAAACTGGGACGGACAATGACCGGAAACCCAATATCATCACCAGCTGCCATGGCATCTTCAATGGTATGAACAATGGCAGACTTGGGAACGCTGAGGCCGATCTTATTCATGGCATCACGGAATTCTTCCCTGCCCTCCGCCTTGCGAATAACAGCTATATCTGCCGCCAGCATTTCCACGTTATACTTTTCCAGAATGCCGGTTTCAGCAACCTTGATCGCAGTATTAAGCGCTGTCTGCCCACCCAGTGTCGGCAACAGGGCATCAGGCTTTTCCCGCTCAATCACCTTAATAACGCATTCCGGAGTGATAGGTTCTATATAGGTGCGGTCAGCGAGCCCCGGATCAGTCATGATGGTTGCCGGGTTCGAGTTAATCAACACAACCTCGTATCCCTCTTCCTTGAGCGCCTTGACTGCCTGCGCACCGGAATAGTCAAACTCACATGCCTGACTGATGATAATCGGGCCGGAACCGAGAATAAGGATCTTTTTAATATCTGAACGTTTTGGCATAAGAGTACAGGTATTGAGATGATAGAGGATAGACGTTAGTTATTGTCTGCCATTAACTGAATAAACCGGTCAAAAAGATACATGGCATCATGAGGACCGGGCGCATGTTCGGGATGATACTGCACCGAGAAAGCCGGGTACAGGGTATGACGCATTCCTTCCAGGCTGTTGTCATTGAGGTTGATATGGGTCACTTCAACATCATCGGGAAGGCTGTCTGGATCGACACAGAATCCATGATTTTGTGAGGTGATCTCCACCCTGCCTGTCTGCAGATCCTTGACCGGCTGATTACCGCCCCTGTGACCGAATTTCAGCTTATACGTCGTGCCGCCGTAAGCCAGGCCCAGAATCTGGTGACCAAGGCAAATTCCGAAAACCGGTTTTTTGCCAAGCAATTTACGGATATTTTCCACAACCCCGTCAACACCCGCAGGATCGCCGGGGCCGTTGGATAAAAAAACACCATCAGGTTCAAGGGCTAAAACCTCGTCAGCAGTTGTGGTAGCCGGTACAACCTGCACGCTGCATCCTTTTTCTGTAAGAATTCGCAATTGATTAAATTTAATACCAAAATCAAAGGCCACTACTTTATACTTTTTGGAAGCAATATCAGGAAACCCTGTTCCTTCAGCAGGCCCATATGCCGTCCAGCCATAGGGTCTGGCCACACTCACCCTGGCAACCATGTCACGCCCCTCAAGCCCGGCCCATTCCTGTGCCCGCTTAACCAAAGAGGCTTCATCAAGATCTTCAGTGGAGACCATAACTTTCATAGCGCCGCTGTTGCGAATAATCCTGGTCAGCATGCGGGTGTCAATGCCTTCAACGCCAAGAACATTATACGTTTTTAAAAAATCAGCAATTGTCCCGGTTGAGCGAAAATTACTTGGCTGGTCCTGATACTCCCGCATTAAAAAAGCGCGGGGATGAACAGCGGTTGACTCCATATCCTCAGGGTTTACGCCGTAATTTCCGATCAGTGGATAGGTCATTGTCACCAGCTGGCCGGTATACGAGGGATCGGTAAGAATCTCCTGGTAACCACTCATGCTGGTATTAAAAACAATTTCACCCACTGCTTCACCGGCTCCGGTAAAAGAGCGCCCCGTGAGGACAGTGCCGTCTTCAAATGCGATCAATGCTTTCATAAAAAACGTATTTGTATGGATTTACTGTATACGTATCGGTTGATTGTATCTGCCATCAGGTAGCGACACCAGCATTGCCGGACCAAACCATAGGCTGTGCCTGCGCCACCTGTCATATCTGCTCAAGAACCATGTCCACCTGCCGGGCGGCTGCGCCCTGCTGCTGCAAAGCAAGCTGTTCGGCATTCTTACAGGCCTGTTTGTACTGCTGCGGGTTACTCATATGCTCTTTGATAATCTCAGCCAGGTTATCAGCATTTTGTACCTGAAAACCGGCCTTTGCAGACAGCACCAGTGTTACCGCATCTAAAAAATCTTTCATAAACGGACCAAAGTAAACTGGCTTATGTACCCGAACCGGCTCCATGATATTATGCCCGCCCTGTTCAACCAGACTCCCGCCACAGAAGATATAATCGCCGGCAGCATACAATTCAGACAACTCACCCATACCATCCACAAGAACAATATTCTGTTGTCGCCCTTTTTGCAGACAGTGCGAAAACAGGTCAAAGGCCAGGCCGGCATCCCTGAGAAGATTCTGTACTGTTACCAGACGCTCCAGGTGGCGTGGGGCAATAATCCAGACCAGCTCACTGTTGGTGATCCTTTTTAAGCGATAATATACCTGCAGCAGCAGTTTTTCTTCGTGGCTTCGCGTTGAACCGCAAATAAACACGGTTGCCCCGTCAAGACAGAGATCCTGCCGGTATTTCTGCCGGAGCATGCCAGGCTCTGCAACAGGCAGATCATACTTTATATTGCCGCACACTTTTAATCGCTCAGGCAGAGCGCCCAATACACGAAAACGAGCCGCATCCTGCTCCTGTATGACACCTATTCCCGCAAACCCCTGAAGCAGTCGTGCCATAAACCTGCCAATGAGCCGATACCGCACGCTGGAACGCTCAGATATACGGCCATTGAGAAGAAGCATGGGGATTCCTGCTTCCTTAAGCCGAGTCAGCATCATGGGCCACAATTCTGTTTCAAGACAGATATAGACATCCGGAGCAACAGTATTTATAGCTCGTATGACAGCCTGAGGCGTATCAAGCGGGGCAAGCTGGCACGATATATCCGACGGCAGTTGAGATCTGGCAACTTCACTGCCGGGCCGAGTCATGGTTGTTACAAAAAAATGCAACCCTTTACGACGTTCCCTGAGCGCAAAAATCAAAGCCCGTGCAGCCTGAATCTCGCCTACAGATGCGGCATGAACCCAGATGCACTCTCCGCTGTTATGCTGAAAAGGAACGGAAAACCGGCCAAAACGTGACTCAACAGCCCAACCAGGAGCAACAAGCCTCAAAAGAGGTGCCGCAAGGACAAGCAGGACATGAATCATAATGCCTGCCACGGTGTACAGCTTAAACAACACCGGACTCACAATCGCCTTTTCCTAAAATCATGAAAAATTTATTATTTAAACAGGATTGCCCCTGAGAGTCAAGAGAAGCCGCCCTGATTTTACGATACGCTCTAAAAAAAACGTCGGACAATTCCCGGAATTTTTACGCCGTATTTTCAGCAAAACATATACGCCCGTTCAAGAACATGGTACTCTTACATCTTCACTGTACAAACTCTACACTTTGAGTAACTTCAGATATGCCTGAGATTCGGCGTCTGCGCACCTGTTTACTCAGGACTGTATTACGGTATTACGCTACTCGGGCAGGCCTCAATGGACAAAGAGGCAGTCGTAGACTTCGTCAGGTGCAAAGAGTAACCTCTCTTAACTTCAGCTTACGCATGGAATTCATAATAAAAATAGAAAAAATCATCAATAACGGCATGGGGCTGGCCCGCCCTGCCGGGGGTAAAATACTTATGGTCCCGGGCGTTCTCCCCGGTGAGAAGGTCAAAGTGTCCACACGAAAAGAATTTCGCGGCCATATTGAAGCAGACCTTGATGAAGTCCTCCAAGCATCATCAGCAAGAATTGCCCCTCCCTGCCCCTGGTACACTGACTGCGGCGGGTGCGATCTGCAGCACGCAGACTATGACTCCCAGCTGGCTTTTAAGTCAGCCTTCCTGTCTGAGGCCATGACCCGTGCCGGTGTTGTTTGTGAGAGTGCTGTACCCTCTACAGCTCTTGCCTCACCGAATCAGTTGAACTACCGTTACAGAATCAGACTGAAGATTGACAAAAACGGCAGGATTGGATTCTTCAGAAAACAGACAAACTCAGTCGTTGCTCTCTCCAGCTGTCCGGTTGCCACAAAAAAAATGAATGCAGCGCTTGCCTTTGTCCATAATTTTTCACAAACTCAGGCGACAATCGCCATGTATAACGAACTCGAATTACTCCATTCTCCTGCCCATGACACCATCACCCTGCTTCTTGCCGCAGGAAAAAATCAAAAAACTTCCCCCGAACTGCTTACCGCCCTGACCAACTGCCCGGAAATCGACCAGGTCGCATTTAAAATAGATGGAAAGATCAACACCGACTTCCAGCTTAAACCTCTTGGCCAAATTTTTTCAGTACCGCTTACACAGGAAAACAGGAACATAAACTATACGCTCACCTGGTCTGCCGACTGTTTTTCGCAGGTCAATGCCAACCAGAACGAACGGCTTGTCCAGCTTGTCTGTGAACTTGCCGGTGATATGCGGGGGAAAACTGCTCTTGACCTGTATTGTGGTATGGGAAATTTCTCTATTGCCCTTGCGCTCTCCGGGGCAACGGTTACCGGTCTTGAGCTTAACAGCGAAAGTATTAATTGGGCAGAGCGTAATGCCGGAGCGGCCGGCGTTAACTGCAGGTTTTATGTCGCAGATGTGCCCACAAGCCTCCGGGAGCTGGCAAACGACAGGCAACAAATCGACACTGTCATCCTGGACCCTCCCCGCAAAGGTCTTGACAAGGGGACACGCTCTCTTGCCAAACTCAATGCCCGTCAGATACTCTACATTTCATGCGATCCGGCAACACTTTCACGGGACGTGGCTCTTCTGACCAGGAGTGGCTACCAACTCAAACAACTTATTCCCGTTGATATGTTTCCCCAAACGCATCACATTGAATCCGTTGCCCTGCTGAAAAAAATTGACATCGCTGCGGCTTCGCACTAGGTATATACATTTGACTTTCTTATCGTCTTATGATTGTAGCCAATAGATTATTTATCTTCTGCAAAGGCACAAAAACACAGATATACAATACTGTGTCTTTGTGCCTTTGCAGTTGAGTTTGAGGTGTACCATGACGTTTTCCACAACCAAAAATTTTGAGGCCAACGGACTTCCCATGCTGGTCGGTTCTCTGCCTCTCACCGACCTGGATCAGGCTCTGGACTGGGTTTTTGCAACCACGCCGGAAATTCCGCTCTGGCCCCAACTGCCCTCAAACCCATACGAGAGGATGATGCCGCAGTTTGCCGAGGGTATCCCCTGCATTACAGAAGAAGATCTCACCGACCCTGAAGGAAGAATACTTTACGACATCACCGGTGCGGACTTTGAAGAAAATATGCTCGCTTTTTTTGAAGAATACATGGCGGTGCTGGAAGAACCAGTCCGGCTCATGCAATCTCGCTTTCAGGTAAGTAAAGCGCGTGCTCAAGGGTTATTCGCCTTCAAAAAAGCCATTGCCGACCATACCGATGCTGTTGCCCTTAAAGGACAGGTTACAGGCCCCTTTACCATGCTCACAGGTATTAAAGACCAAGAGGGCCGGGCAGGATACTTTGATGATACTATCCGGGAAATGGTTATAAAAGGAATCTCCATGAAGGCAGCATGGCAAACCAGGTTTCTCTCTGCGGATACAGAACAACAGGTCGTTATGACAATCGATGAACCAGCACTTGCCGGCCTTGGTTCCTCTGCGTTTATTTCTGTCACCACAGCTGAAATTCAGGAAATGATTAATGAAGTGGCTGATGCCATCCATCAGGAAAACGGACTTGCCGGAATCCACGTCTGTGCCAATACAGACTGGGAGCTGCTCCTGGAATCAAAAATCGATGTCCTCAGTTTTGATGCCTACAGTTTTTTTGATAAATTTGCCCCGCAGAAAGATAAAATACATGCTTATCTAGACCGTGGTTCCATTATTGCCTGGGGCGGCGTCCCCACCGGCAAGGCCGAAGACATAGAAAAAGAAACTGGCGATTCCCTGACAGCGCTCTGGGAAGCCCAGGCCGAGCTGCTTACCGAACCAGGCCGGGACAAGGCTGCATTATTACGCCAGACATTTATCACGCCAAGCTGCGGCACCGGCTCGCTCACACCCGAGCTTGCCGGAAAAGTGCTTGATCTCACCAAGACTGTCTCAGATAATCTGCGGGCCAGGTATTTAGCATAAAGCACATTATGTGTGCTACCCTATTTCACTCAATTTAACATATAGTTTAATTATATTATGGACAAACAACAAAGCCAACTGCTCAAACAACGCCGGGAAAAGGCCCAGACCCTTGTAGACGCCGGTGTCAACCTGTTTGGCAATTCATTTAAGAATCCGCAGCCAATCGCCGAACTTCTCCCCCGTGGTGAAGTGCTCGCACCGGAATCCCATGAAGACAATGGCGGCCTGTACCGGGTAGCCGGACGGGTTATGTCTTTACGTAAATTCGGCAAAGCCGCTTTTTTTCATATTCAGGACGAGTCCGGACGTATCCAGATTTACGCACGCAAAGACCTGCTGGGAGACGACCAGTTTGCTCTGTTTAAAAAATGGGACGTGGGCGATATTGTCGGTGTCGAAGGCAAGCTGTTTAAGACCAAGACCGGTGAACTCTCTGTTGAGGCAACTTCCCTGGAAATGATTACCAAATCCTTTCGGCCTCTCCCGGAAAAATTCCATGGCCTTACCGATGTAGAAACCCGCTACCGCCAGCGCTACGTTGATCTCATAGTTAATCCTGAAGTCCGGGACACCTTTCGCAAGCGGGTGGAAATTATCCGGATGATCCGGGAGTTTCTGGCCAATCGAGGATTTATGGAAGTTGAAACGCCGATGATGCAGCCTGTCCCCGGTGGAGCAACAGCCAGGCCTTTCAAAACACATCATAACGCCCTTGACATGGATTTGTTCCTGCGGATAGCACCGGAACTCTACCTTAAACGGCTTCTGGTTGGCGGTTTTGAACGGGTTTTTGAGATTAACCGCAACTTCCGAAACGAAGGATTATCCACCCGCCATAACCCTGAATTTACCATGCTTGAATTTTATCAGGCGTATGCGACTTATCACGACCTGATGGATCTCACAGAAGAGCTTATTTCCTGGCTTGCAACTGAAGTCTGTGGTTCCATGGAGATCAGTTACCAGGGAACTGAAGTCAATCTGGCTCCCCCATGGCGCAGGTTAACCATGGAAGAATCACTTGTTGAAGTTGGCGGGGTTGCTGCTGAAATCCTGCAGGATGATGCGGCTGTCATGGCATTAGTCAAAGAAAAAGGCATAGAGCTGCAGCCGGATGCTGGTGTGGGCAAGGCTAAAACTGAACTTTTTGAGCTTCTGGTTGAAGAAAAACTCATTGACCCGACGTTCATCACCTCATACCCGACCGAGGTTTCTCCACTTGCCCGCAGAAACGAGGATGACCCAACAGTTACAGACAGGTTTGAGTTGTTTGTAACAGGACGGGAACTGGCTAATGCCTTTTCTGAGCTGAATGACCCGACTGATCAGTATGAACGCTTTGCAAAACAGATAGCGGAACGCGGTGATGACGATGAGATTCACCCTGAGCTTGACCATGATTATGTGCGCGCCCTTGAATACGGAATGCCCCCTGCTGCCGGTGAAGGTATTGGGATAGACAGGCTGGTCATGCTGCTCACAGATGCGCCGTCCATTCGCGACGTTATCTTGTTTCCTCATCTCAAACCCGAAGTCAACGAACCTGCGCAAAAGAGCAGGAAGAAAAAGAAAAAATAGCGGCAACTATTCAGCTGCACCCCATCTCCGAGTCGTGGTGCTACCTGAATAGTTACAAAATAGCGGTAACCAATCGTCCCCTTATCACAAAACGGTGTCCCTTGAACTTTGAACGCTTTGTCAGCTTCCGCTATTTGCGGGCCAAACGTAAACAGAAATTTATTTCACTGATTTCTGTTATATCTGTTCTTGGCGTTGCTGTAGGGGTTATGGCGCTTATTGTTGTACTGTCAGTGTATACAGGATTTACCGAAGGATTGCGTGACCAGATCATCGGCATCAACGCTCATGTGCTGGTCCAGGGGTTTAACGGAGAAATACGAAGTTATCAATCTCTGCAAAAAAAGGTTGCTTCTGTAAACGGTGTCGTCAGTGCGACACCGTTTATTTATGGCCAGGCGCTGATTTCTTCAGGCCCCTCCTCAACAGGGATTGTTTTGCGCGGTATTGATCCCGCAACAGCCGGCAGTGTGATCCGACTTGAGAGCCAGCTGCTCAAGGGCAGTCTCTCAGACCTTGCGGAAACAAACTCTCTGCCAGCCATCATTCTGGGAAAGGATCTTGCCACTCAGCTCCGGGTTGACCAGGGCAGTAAAATCCGGCTCATCTCGCCAAACGGCCCTCTTTCTCCCATGGGTGTTCTCCCCAAAGTACTTACTTGCCGTGTAACCGGAATTTTTGAAACCGGCATGTTTGAATACGACTCTACCATGGGTTTTATCAATCTGAACACGGCCCGCAGCCTGAACGGCATGGGTAAGGGTGTTAACGGTCTGGAAGTC
Organism: Desulfobulbus sp.; assembly: GCA_003978695.1. Classification (GTDB taxonomy): domain Bacteria; phylum Desulfobacterota; class Desulfobulbia; order Desulfobulbales; family Desulfobulbaceae; genus Desulfobulbus_C. The sequence continues at coordinate 18,163 of QNYF01000095.1, forward strand.
CGGGTGAAGGACGTGGATAAAGCAGATCTTGTCGCAGCCGCCATTCGGCAAAAAACAGGCCGGGCCTTTGCGGTCCGTGACTGGATGCAAATAAACCAGAACCTGTTTGCGGCTCTGAAGCTTGAAAAAATAGGCATTTTCATAGCGCTTGACTTAATTATTCTTGTGGCCGCCTTAAATATTATCAGCGCACTCGTCATGGTGGTCATGGAAAAAACACGCGATATTGCCATATTAAAATCAATGGGAGCCACCACAGGCTCGATAATGCGTATATTTTTTTACCAGGGAGCAGTTATCGGACTTGCCGGGACCATTCTCGGTGTTGGCGGCGGACTTGGCCTCTGTGCAATCCTGAAAAAATACAAGATTATTGAACTGCCAAGCAATGTTTATCCCATGTCAACAATGCCGGTTAAGGTCGTGCCCATGGACGTAAGTGTTATTGCTGTCTCTGCTATCCTGATCACCCTGGCGGCCACCCTCTACCCATCCTGGAAGGCCTCAAAAATACGTCCGGCTGAAGCCCTGACCTACGAGTAATACTGATGACATCCCCTGAAGCACCTTTACTCAAGGCAGAAAACATCCATAAATCCTACGGCAGCGTTGACCTGCCTGTTCCGGTTCTGCAGGGGGTTGATCTCAGTCTGTCAGCCGGTGAGATGCTGGCCATAGTCGGGGCTTCAGGATCTGGCAAAACAACACTGCTCCAGATTCTCGGCTGCCTGGACATTCCGGATCAGGGCAGCCTTTTTTTTGCAGACAACAATCTCACCACGGCAAGCGAAAACGCTCTTAGTGCCCATCGTAACGCACATGTCGGGTTTATTTTTCAATTTCACTACCTGCTACCTGAGTTTACAGCACTTGAGAATGTCATGATGCCGGGTCGGATTGCCGGCAAGCCGCTTGCTCAACTCAGGGATAAATCAAAAGAACTGCTGGCAAGTGTCGGGCTTGACCATCGAATCCATCATCGTAGCGGTGAACTCTCAGGTGGCGAACAGCAGCGGGTTGCCCTGGCCCGAGCGCTGGTCATGGAACCGTCCCTCCTGCTGGCAGATGAGCCTACCGGCAACCTGGATTCGGTCAATGGCGACCAGGTCTTTCAATTACTCACCGACCTTTGCCGCACCAATACAATGTCTGTGATCATGGTCACCCACAATATGGAGCTTGCTCATTCCATGGATCGCTGCCTGACTCTCAAAGACGGCCGCCTCAAAGAGTAAACTCTGAAGTAACTCTTCAGGTAGCGCCACAACTTTGGCATAACGCGTGGTCTGTAGCTTTTTCTTTTTTCAAAAGTACTGTCCTGATCAACTCTTCTCTTCCCCGGACTGACATTTACAAGGTTGTCAAATGCTGTTGTCTGCCTCCCTGCGAAGCTCTTTATTTACGTATTGAGGCACAGGGAAATAGCAATTTTCCGGGCTGGCCTGTATATTACTGGTAATGCAACTTAAAATTCCATTCTTTCCAGGGGATATACCCATGAACAGAATTTCTTATTTTTCCAGCCTCACTCTCTCCTGTATATGTGGCCTGCTCATATTTTTGCTGTCATCCCAGTTTGCACGAGCAGAAAATGACTCAATTCCTCCGGATCTCAAGCCCTGGATTGGTTGGGTCTTACACGACAAGGAAGAACAGCGTTGTACTCTTGAAGTGGCAACCGGAAATAACAGATTTTGCAGCTGGCCGTCCACCCTTGAGCTTGAAGTGACAAATACTGGCGCTCAATTTACCCAGCAATGGCAGATAGAGACCAGAACACTTGTTTCTCTGCCCGGAAATGCACCCTACTGGCCGGAACAGGTAACTGACAACAACAAGCCTCTTCTGCTCAGCAAAAAAAACAATCATCCCGCGGTCTGGCTGGAGCCTGGAGCCCACACAATTTCCGGAAGTTTTACCTGGAACGGGCTGCCCGAACATCTGGCCATACCGGCAGCTACAGGGCTTGTTCAACTTCGTCTGCACAACAAAATAATTCTCCACCCCCAACTTGACCAGGAAGGACGACTCTGGTTTCAACAGAAAAAACGGAAAACCCCTGCTGATGAAGACAGCCTTAATCTGCAGATTTTTCGGAAAATTACAGATAACGTTCCACTTATCCAGGAAATCCTCATCATGGCCACAGTTTCAGGCCAGCCGCGCCGGGTGGCGCTGGGTTTAAAGATTGAGGGCGATTTTGTTCCTCTTGAGCTGCGTTCTCCTTTACCAGCACGCCTTGACAGCAGTAACCGGCTCAGCCTGCAACTGCGACCAGGTGTATGGGAGATCAGACTCAAACTCCGCAACAGTGCTGCAAAATCGCCAGTTCATCTTGGTATCGGTACCATTGACGGCCCATGGTCGGACAATGAAATCTGGGTTTTTCAGGCAAATCCGCAACTGCGCCAACTCAACTTAAGCGGTGTACCAGCCATTGACCCCAGCCGCACCTCCCTGCCCCAAGCGTGGAAAAATCTGCCTGCCTACCTGATAAGCAAAGGCCAAACAATGACCTTTGTTGAAAAGAGCCGAGGCAATCCCAGCCCTGTACCTAACAGGCTCAGTCTGCGTCGACGGCTCTGGCTTGATGAGCAGGGCAGCGGTCTGACAGTTTCTGATGCAATAAGCGGCACAATGACCAATGGCTGGCGTTTGGGTGTCTCCCCCGGCCTTGCGCTGGGCAGGGTTGAAGTAGGCGGAACGCCCAGGTTGATCACCCGCCTTAAGGGGTCTGATAAAATCGGGGTTGAAGTGCGACAGGGTGACCTTGCTCTGCAGGCGGACTCCCGCATCAAACGTCCGGTTTCTGCCGGCAGATTAACCATTGATGCTGTTGGCTGGGAACATGTCATGCAGTCGCTTTCTGCAGAACTGAACCTGCCGCCGGGATGGACGCTCTTTACTGCAACCGGAATTGATAAAGTCTCCACCTGGCTCAATCGCTGGACACTCCTGGATATTTTTCTGGTTATGATTACAGCCCTTGCAACCGGCCGAATACTTGGCTGGGGCTGGGGCGCGGTATCATTGCTTACCCTGATTCTCTCTTATCACCAGCCAGGCTTTCCGAAAATTTTCTGGCTGCCCCTGCTGGCTCTTCTTGGTATGCACCGTATGATTGCCGCCAAAACCAGCGAACGTATTTTCCGTCTTACCGGTCTTGCAATTCTTATTGCCCTGCTCATCGGCTCAGTTCCCTATATGATTAATGAAATCAGAGTGGGAATTTATCCCCAGCTTGAACTTGGCAGATATCACCGCATTACCAATGAGTACATGGAAGAAACAAAAAACATGGAAAATGCACCCGCTCTGGACGAGAGTGGTGTTGCACCTCAGAAGTCTTCCTTGCCAGGCAGTGTGCTGAGCAAAAGAACAGCAGGTTATGCGACCTCCCGTGCACCGGTTGTTGGCAGTATCAAAAAATCTGTCAACCTGCAGGTAGATCCTCACGATATGATTCAAACCGGGCCAGGGCTTCCTGAATGGAGCTGGAAAAGAATCAACCTCTCCTGGAATGGCCCGGTAACACCGGAACAAAAGATTACCTTGTATCTTCTATCACCCCGAATGAATACAGTTCTTGCCTTTTCCCGGGTGCTGTTGCTGCTTATTCTACTTGTTGGTTTTCTGCGCTGCTGCCTGCTATCCGGTAAGTCTGCAATACTTAATAAACATACTGTGACAACGGCTATGGCTGGTCTTTTCCTGTTCACAATGACCATAATGCCAGCTGATCTTTACGCTGACATGCCTTCGCCTGAGCTGCTCAAGCAACTCCAGACCAGGCTGCTTACTCCACCCAAATGTGGAACTCAATGTGCAGAGATCAACAGTTGCCTGATACAGGCAGATAAACAGCTGCTCAAAGTGGAGCTTGCTGTGGACAGCCAGATAACAACTGCCCTGCCCCTGCCCGGTGAAAATCGATTTTTTGAACAGATTCTTCTTGATGGAGCAGAGGCAGAAGCCCTACGGGTAAACCAGCAGGGCTACACCTTTATCCGGCTTGCACCAGGTCGGCATAAAGTGGTTTTAACTAAGCGGCTTAACAACCAACGCGACCTTTCCTTTAGTTTTCCCCTGGTACCGGAACGGGGGCAAGCTCTGCTCAAGGGATGGTCCATGACAGGACTGCGCAATAACGGCAAACTTGAACAACAGCTCACCCTGCGTGCCCTTGCTCCTGTTCAGGCTGAACCCGGGGAAAGTGAAGATGAAAATGTGATACAGATTCCCGCATTTGTCCAGATAGAACGCACCCTCCACCTCGGACTCAAATGGCAGGCAACAACCCGGATTCTCCGCAAAAGCCCGGGGACGGTAATAGCCTTTGATATACCATTGCTGCCGGGGGAACACGTTACCAGCGAATCGTTTGCCGTGCAGGATAAACATATTCGTATCACCATGGGCCCAGATCAGGAGATGATCTCCTATTCATCTTCTTTAACCCCTGCTGACTCACTTGAATTAAAGGCTGCCAAAACTTCGTCCTGGACAGAAAGATGGTTTCTTGATGTCAGCCCGATCTGGCATGTTGAGGCTGCAGGAGTTCCTGAAATCAATCAGACTAACCCGGCTGGAAAACGGTTTCCTGAATATCGACCATATCCCGGCGAAGCTCTTCAGCTCGCCATTACCCGTCCGGAAGGGGTTGATGGTACAATCATAACCATTAACAGAAGCAAGCGAAATATCCGACCTGGTGTCCGGGCAACAGACACCTCGCTTGCTTTCACCCTTACAGCCAGCCGGGGACTCCAGCACACCATTACTCTGCCGCCTGATATAGACATTCAGAAAACAGTCATAGACGGCCGGGAAGTCGTGCTGCAGCACTCAGACAACCTCCTCACTTTTCCTGTGCGGCCGGGCAGACAGGAAATTGAGATCAACTGGCGAAGTAAACAGGGCATTGCCAGAAAAATGATCACAGAACCTGTCGATCTGGGCCTGGACAGTGTAAACAGCGCAATCATGATGAATATTCCCTCTTCCCGCTGGATCCTGTTTACAGGTGGCCCGCGCATTGGCCCGGCAGTGCTCTTCTGGGGGGAATTACTGGTTTTTATTCTGTTTGCCCTGCTTCTTGGCCGTATTCGCATTACCCCGTTAAATTCCCTGCAATGGCTGCTGCTCAGCCTCGGACTGAGCCAGATTCCTGCCCCCTTTGCAGCCATTGTGGTTGCCTGGATACTGCTGCTGGGAGTACGAAAAGATAAAGGCCTTCCTGAGAATAAGCCTCTACTGTTCAATCTTGCCCAGATTGCACTGGTGCTGCTTACTCTTGTGGCCCTTGGCTGCCTTTTTATGGCAATCCAGAAGGGGCTGCTGGGCCATCCTGATATGCAGATCGGCGGTAACGGCTCCACCATGCACGCATTACGCTGGTATCAGGACAGAACCGGCTCGTTACTCCCTGAGGCCTGGGTATTTTCCGTGCCTCTTTTAGCTTACCGGATAAGCATGCTGATCTGGGCATTATGGCTTGCCATGGCATTACTCCGTTGGTTGCGCTGGGGCTGGGATTGCTTTTCTGAGGGAGGATTATGGAAAAAAAACAGAACCAGGAACACGAAAAAAACCGGCAACCGGCGAAAGGAAGCTGTTGCCGACCTTGAGATAGAGTAAAAGAAGTTTTCTTGTCTGTGGACGAGGATTCACAACTCGTTTGATCAAGAAAGTTGGTCAAACAAACCTGAATTACAAAAAAACTTCATGTAACCCGCAGGAGCACCTCATTTTTTGTTCATTTAAGCAGTAACTCTTCAGCTGCACCATCTGAAGAGTTACAGTCTGACAAGAAACAGGTTAGAAGTGGGTTATTCGACATTTACAATCGACCCACTGATTTCATTAATACCTACGATTCTAATGTTGATCAGCAAAAGTCTCACTGAAACACAGAGAGCCGTTTCCTTTGGATTTTGCTTTGTACATTGCCATATCTGCTGCTTTTATAAGTTGTTGGTACGAAGTTCCATGCTCCGGGAATATTGCAATCCCCATACTGCCTTTTAAAGAGAGCTTAATATTTCCATATAATTCATATTCACCAAAGACATCTGCCTGCAAGGCCTCGACCCTGCTTTTGACCTCATCTCTATTTGTTATGTTCTTGAAAAGAACAACAAACTCATCCCCGCCCAGTCTTGCGAGAATAACATCGTGGAATGACTTATGATTAAGGAAATAATCATTGTCTTGCGTATCGTCCCATAACGAAAAATGAATCATCATTTTCTTTGCAAACATAGATAAAAGATCGTCGCCAGCTCGGTGACCAGACGTGTCATTAATCTCTTTAAATCCGTCAAGGTCAATAAACAGCAATGCCCCGAAGCTATGGGCTTCAGTCATTTCCAGAAGAGCTTGCTGAACCATTTTCTGGAAAAAATTTCTATTGGGCAAACGTGTATTCATGTCTGTGTAGGCAAGGCGGGCTATTGATTCTCTGCTCTTTCGCAGCCGCCCCATCATTTCCATAAAATTATCATTGAGTTTACGTACTTCCAATGGCAACAACCGAGGGGTTGACATATCCAAATGAGCATCAAAATTCTCTTTTTCAATGATTGACCGTGTCACCAGTGATAACCTTTCCAAAGGTCTGGTTATGATAATAGAAACCGGGATGGCTATGAGCAGAGCTATTCCCAATCCTAACATCATGACCAACAAGGCCGTTCGATCAATAGCCTCAGCCTTTTTATGTAATTCTGCAATGGGCTGGGGCACCATAACCCCCCAACCGGCACCCGGAACTGCCGTATATCCGGCAATCATTTCATTAAAAAATGCCGGTGAAATAAAAGTTTCTACCCCTGTCTCACCAGCCATCATTTTTTTAACTACACTTGTCTCGGCCATGCTTTTATGAGTCTTTATCCAGTCTAAAAGCGGATGCGCAATGACATTCCCCCTCTGATCAAGAATCGCTGCATGACCTTTTTTCCCAAATGCAACACGTTTTCCCATTTCAACGATGTAGTTGGTAGACAAACAACCAATGGCAATATTTTTTCTGATGGGAAAAACAACCAACAGCATTGAATTATATTTAAATGATTGATCTGATACTACCGGGGAAATTTTAACTACCCCGTCCACCAGAAATTCTTTTGCAAAACTGAGCGTTTTTTCGTCAATAGTCCTGGCGCAAGGCTTGTCATCTCTCCTTACACAATCTATTACCCGGCCCGTTTCATTTGCAACCAGCATTATTGATTGAAAATCATAAACATCGAGCAGTTCATTTATTTCCTCTCTTTCTGTACCTGTACCAAGATGGAAACTCATTACTTTAAAAGCACTTGTAACATCTTGATAATACCGCTCAAGGGCCATAGCAAGATTGTTAGCAATAACCAAGTGGCGTTCGTGAACTTCATCAATTTCTGAGTCCAAAGCCTTCGAAAATGGCCAAGCCCAAAAGAGTAAAGATGGAATCAATACCACCAACAAGAAAATTAGAATTAAGAAATTTCTCAACTTCATCGATCAATTACCTAAAAAGGATTGGTTCCTATTCAGGAGAATCTCATTTTTATCCATTTAATCCTGCTTAAGTAGCACAAGTGCGCTTCACAGTCTAAATGAACAGGTATGCGCAGACTCCGAACCTGAAGGACTCTTGAATAGTTACAGGCCAGTGGTTTTGCAAGTTTTCAACACCCGCCTGAAGAGTTACAAAAAATTGTCAATAGTACCCGTTAAAACAAGCAATTATATTTACTACTTTCACATAAAAAAAGTGACAAATCAAATAAAGAAAGATGATAAATGGAAATAGATGCTCCCGGAATTCTCCGGGACAGGATGGGCTGCCCCTTGCGTTACCATACGGTAACAGTATATTGGAAAAATCGTTACCACATGGTAGCATTAGCTTTTGGATAGGAATTTATCTCTCTGAAACTGCATAAGAAAAAAACTGGACTGCTATTTGCAATACATAAAACACAATTCAAAGTGCCACCCGGTAGTATACGACTGTAACTGTTGCTGAATGGTAGCCTTTGTATCAATGTCTTACAGTAAAATTTAAAGATGAATTTGGTGGAGTCCTTATGCCTATTTTGAGTTATCTGGTGTTGCCCAAGGCTGGAGCAATGGAACAATTATGTACAGACTTGTCAGCTATGGAGTGTTGTGAAGTTATACCATCGGATAATGAGGAGGTGGTAGTACTCGTCACTGATACCCCCGATGAAAATACAGAAAAGAGGCTGCAAAAAACCTTGAAGGATTTGCCATCATTGCAATCTATAAACATGACCTTTGGACATAGTGGCGAAGCAGGTGAATGAGTCTGCAAGACTCGAAGAATTTTCACGATGTCATTAACATTACACAGGGAGTAAAAAGAAGAAAATGAAGATAAACAGAAGATCATTCATCAAATTTTCAGCTGCCAGCAGTGCCCTGGCTGCTGCTGGTTCAATTTTTCCGGGAATTAGCTTTGCAGGATGGCAAAATCAGGAAGGTGCATCCGGGAGAATTAACTGGCAAAAGGCTCCCTGTCGTTTTTGTGGCACAGGTTGTGGTGTTTTGATCGGTATGTCAGGTGACCGTGCTGTTGCTGTCAAGGGTGATCCAAATTGCAGTGTCAATAAAGGATTATGTTGCGTTAAAGGATTTCACTCTGTGCAGGCTCTCTATGCTAAAGATCGACTGAAAAAAGCTCAGATCCGCAAGAATGGCAAGATGGTTGAGGTGCCAATTTCTGAAGCCCTGGACGTCATTGCTGCCAAAATTAAAGAGACCATAAAAAAACATGGTAAGGATTCCGTTTCCATGTACGGTTCCGGCCAGTGGACCATCCCGGATGGTTATGTTGCCTCCAAGCTGTTCAAAGGATGTCTTGGCACCAATAATGTAGAAGCCAACGCCCGCTTGTGTATGGCCAGCGCTGTAACAGGTTTTATGACATCCTTTGGGATTGATGAACCGATGGGGTGTTATGAGGACATTGAGGCCGCTGATGTTATGATCTTGTGGGGAAATAACATGGCCGAGATGCATCCGGTTTTGTTTTCCCGGATGCTTGCGAGTCGTAAGCGAAAGCGAAATGTGACCATTGTTGATTTTGCAACCCGTTCCACCAGAACAAGTCAGGCTGCTGATAAATCAATTCTCTTTAAGCCTAATACTGATCTGGCAGTGGCTAATGCCATCTGCTATGAGATTATCCGAAACGATTGGGTGAACTGGGACTTTGTTAAAAAGCATACTACTTTTCATAAAGGCAAAACGAATATTGGTTATGGCACTGAAGATCATTTCAGCTTCAAAGACAAACCTGAAGATATTACCTTTGAGGAGTATAAAACCTTTTTAGCAGACTATACGCCAGAAAAGGTTGAAAGAATATCAGGAGTCTCTGCCAAAGATATTAAATACATGGCGTCTCTGTATGGAGATCCCTCAAAAAAGGTTACATCTTTCTGGTGCATGGGAATGAATCAGCATGTCCGGGGTACCTGGATCCAGAACCTGGTTTATAATATTCATTTGCTTACCGGGAAAATATCCACCCCTGGCAACAGCCCATTCTCACTTACCGGACAGCCAAGTGCCTGCGGTACCGTGCGTGAAGTTGGCACTCTTACTCACAAACTCCCACATGGCGTTGTGATGAATGAGGAACATCGTAAGATGGCCGCCGAAATCTGGGATGTTCCGGTATCAAATATCGATCCTAAACCGACTTATCATACCGTAGAAATGTTCCGAGCCCTGGATAGAGGAGATATCAGGTTCATGTGGATTCAGGTGACCAACCCCATGATCACCATGCCAAAACTGAAACGTTACAGAGAGGGCTGCCTGAAAGAAGATCGCTTTATTGTAGTCTCTGATGTCTACCCTACTCCCACAACAGATGTCGCTGATGTTATTTTACCCGCAACCATGTGGGTTGAACAGGAAGGGATGTATGGAAACTCTGAACGACGAACGCAACATTTTGATGCTATCGTTCCAGGGCCTGGAGACACCATGTCAGATACCTGGCAACTCATCGAAGTCGCGAGAAGACTCGGTTTCAAAAAACAATTTCCATGGGGAAAAGACGAGTATATCGAGAAAATATGGGAAGAATATCGACGCTTCCATGACAGCCCAAAACACAATATGGCACCCTACTCAGTTTTGAAAAAACGCTCCGGAGTACAATGGCCATTTGTTAATGGCAAAGAAACACGTTGGCGTTTTAACCCCAAGTATGATCCAGCCTGTAAGAAAGGGACTGATTTTGACTTTTATGGCAAAAAGGATGGTAAAGCATGGATCTGGGCTCGTCCATACGAACCTGCTGCAGAATCGCCTGACCATGAATATAACTTCTGGCTCTGTACCGGTCGTGTTATCGAACATTGGCATACCGGTTCCATGACCCGTAGGATTCCCATTCTGCACAATGCAATGCCCGAATCTTATGTGGAAATAAATCCAGAGGATGCAGCTGACCTTGGCGTCACCAACGGAGAAAAAGTAAAAATTGTATCCCGCCGTGGTGAGATTGTTATGAAGGCCTCAATTAATGGCCGAGGTGTTCCACCTCGGGGTACGGTTTTTGTGCCGTTTTTTGATGAATCATACAAAATTAATGAACTCACTCTGGATGCTTTTTGTCCAATTTCAAAGCAGCCGGATTATAAAAAATGTGCTGTTCGACTGGAGAAAGCGTAATGATAAAAGCAGATAAAAACCTCGGCAAAGTAGTAACATGTTTTGTCGCTATCTGCTTAAGCGGAACCCTTATGGTGCTGTCTGCAAATGCAGCACCAGGCATTCCACAGGGTTACGATTCAGGTGGCGAAAAAATCTTTAAACGTTTCGACCGTACACCTCTTGCTGTCATGACTGGAACAGACGGAAAACGTACGTTAAAAAAATATTACGAACTCCGTCAGTATAGCGGCTCACCGCCAAGAATTCCCCATGATGTGCCTACCTCTTTTTCAGGTGATGCCTTGAAGTGTCTTTCCTGTCATGAAAGAGGCGGCTATGATCCCAACCAGGATGCCTATGCTCCTGTTACACCGCATCCAGAATATGAAAATTGCTTTCAATGCCATGTCCCGCAGCGCACTAAGAAACTGTTTGTGGAAACGGAGTGGAAATCAATAAAACCACCCAAATTGGGACTTTCAGAAATGGGTGGATCACCTCCCCCGATTCCGCACAGTCTGCAATTTAGGGAGGATTGTATTGCCTGTCATGCGGGGCCTGCTGCAGTAGCAGAAATTCGGGTTGAACATGCTTCACGTGGTAATTGCCGACAATGTCACGTTCCTATGATTTCAACAGAGATCAGGAAGGAATTTACCAGAACCAAATGACCAGGACGAAAACAGTTATGAAAAAAATACTTTTACGTTCTGGCATGCTTTTACTTGTTCTGGCACCTGGGACTGTTTTTATGTCAGGGGTGAGCAGCATAGCTTCGAGCGGTGGGGTAATGGAACGTATTCATCATGCAGATAAACCGTATGATTCCATGAAAATGGATAAAGCTTACCACCAGCAGGTTAAAACTGTACGAGCAAAAGAATCCTGGCAGGGTGGAATGTTTAGAGTGCTTGCCCGCAAAGATGCTATTACCAGATTTCGTTGTAGCGTTTGCCATACTGACAAAGTTGTGCGAGTTAAGGATGCTCAGATCTTCACCCATGGAGATATCGAAATTAACCATGGCAAAGGAGAAAACGGGCTGGAGTGTATACAATGTCATGACGAGGAAAATCGAGATTTCCTCTCTGATTCCTCAGGAAAACTGATCGATTTTGACCATAGCTACCAGCTTTGCGGTCAGTGTCATTTTCGTCAGAAACGAGATTGGATAGGCGGGGCCCACGGAAAGCGTGATGCCTATTGGGCTGGAGAGCGGGTGATACGTAACTGCACCAGTTGCCATAATCCACATTCCCCTGCCTTTAAAACAAAAATGCCGGAGACATACTCTCTGCCATTGGATAAATAGAGGCGGCCATGGATACCAGTAAAAAAGAAGGCCAGATGAAACCAGACGATTTACCAGAAGAAAAAAGCACCCGCAGAACTTTTATCAAGAAGCTGTCCATTGCAGCTGCCGCAGGTTCAGCCGGGCTTGTTACCGGAGGATGTGTTGGTGGTGACAATACGACAGAAAAACTTGGGCTGAAGTGGGAAGAATATTTTAAGAAAAACTATCGGATGATGACCGATAAAGAAAAAAAAGAGACCGTTACACGGCTTGAAAAATTAGCCAAGCTCGAGGACGATTTAAATATACAAATGTCCACTCAGGAACCACGTGAAAAGGTTCTGTTTGGCTATGCCTTTAACATCTCACGCTGTAAGGGTTATATGGACTGCGTTGAAGCCTGCGTAAAAGAGAACAATCTTGATCGCAACTCAAAAACACAATATATCCGTGTCTTTGAGATGGACTCAGGGCAGCAGGATCCCACACGAGGCGATGGAAAATACCATCACGAAGTACCAGTAGAGAATAAATACTATATGGGCATTCAATGTTTTCATTGTGAAAATGCCCCATGTATTAAGGCTTGTCCGACTAAGGCTACCTGGCGTGAACCCGATGGAATAGTGGTTGTCGATTATGACTGGTGCATTGGCTGCCGCTACTGCATGGCTGCCTGTCCATACTGGGGGAGGCGTTTTAACTGGGGAGAGCCGGAAGTACCTAAAGATGAGATAAATACCAAGCAGCATTATCTTGGCAACCGTAAACGGATGAAAGGCGTTATGGAAAAATGCACTTTTTGTGTGCAACGAACACGCCAGGGTAAATTGCCGGCATGCGCAGAAGCCTGTCCCACTGGTTCAAGAGTATTTGGTAATCTCCTCGATCCTGACAGTGAAATCCGTTATGTCCTGAAGCATAAGAAGGTTTTTCGCTTTAAGGAAGAATTGGGAACTGATCCTAAATTCTGGTACTTCATGGATTGATGACAATGGGTAAAATGAGAACTTTAAGGAATATATACTAATGAATATGAACCCCAAAAAAGGCATTGGTGCTTTTACCTCGGACTGCATTCGCTGGTCGCTGTCCGGAGGGATCGGATTCAAGCTCTATCTTATCGTCTTGCTTGCCGTTATGGGAACGGGATTATACGCCTACACCAACCAGTTCAGGCATGGTCTAATTACCACCGGAATGTCCAATATTGTCAGTTGGGGATTGTATATCTCCAATTTCACATTTTTTGTCGGTGTTGCAGCTGCTGCGGTTATGTTGATCATTCCTGCATATATATATAAAGATCAAGATTTACATGAAGTCGTCATCATTGGCGAATGTGTAGCGGTCGGTGCTCTTGTTATGTGCCTGGCCTTCATCACTGTAGATATGGGGGGACCATTTAGAGTGTGGCATATGTTGCCGGGAATTGGCCTGTTTAATTGGCCGTCCTCCATATTGACCTGGGATGTGCTGGTGTTAAACGGATATTTGGCACTCAATACTCTGGTGCCGCTTTACATCCTTTACTGTAATTACCATAATCGGAAACCGGTGGGATGGAAGTATAAGCCCTTTATTTTTCTTTCCATTTTCTGGGCTGTTTCCATTCATATGACCACAGCTTTCCTCTACCAGGGATTACCCGCCCGGCCATTTTGGAATAATCCCCTGCTTGGCCCAAGATTTCTGGCTTCAGCCTTTGCTGCGGGGCCTGCGGTAATTATGATGGTACTCATCGTTGTGAAACTGAGAACAGCCTACCCGGTTAATAATATTATTTTTTCTAAATTGAAAAGAATTATCGTTTCTTCGGCAATAATCAACCTGCTGATGTTGTTTTCTGAAGTCTTTAAAGAATTCTATAACGCCACCCATCACAGTCTTTCCGCTCAATACCTTTTCTTTGGACTTGAAGGACATGACGCTCTGGTGCCATGGATTTGGACTGCTATTGGTCTTAATATCCTGGGAACATTACTTTTTGCTTTTGATCCAACAAAATGCAATCCCAAGTATCTTATGTTGGCAGCAATAAGCCTGTTCACAGGAATTTGGATCGAAAAAGGTTTTGGCTTGATTATCCCCGGTTTTGTGCCGTCCCCAATGGGAGAGGTTATAGATTACTCACCAAGCACTAATGAACTTCTCATTACACTTGGAATATTGGCAACCGGGATACTCGTGGTAACGCTGCTCATAAAACCAGCACTTGCCATTCTTCTAAGATTTAGAGAATCAAATGCATTAAGAAGTTGAAACGTAACTATTCAGGTAAGCCGCGACTCCGAGATGGGGTGCAGCTGAATAGTTACGTTGAAACATGCATAAACAAACTGCCGGCTCCCGGGAGAGATCCCTGGAGCCGATATAAAACCGCAAATTCTTTATCCAATAAACTCCAAAACAATATTCAGCATCCTGCGAACCGGCTCGGCAGCGCCCCAGAGCAACTGGTCACCTACGCTGAAAGCACTTAAATATTCAGCACCAAGATTCATTTTTCGCAGACGCCCCACCGGGATATCAAGGGTGCCGGTAACCCGGGCAGGAGTCAATTCTTTAAGTGTTTCTTCCTTGCTGTTTGGCACCAGGTAGACCCACTCATTCTGTCCGGCAATGGCTGCTTCAATTTCTGCAAGCGGCACATCCTGATTAAGCTTGATGGTAAATGCCTGGCTATGACAGCGCATGGCACTGATACGGACACAGCAGCCATCAATGGGAATGGGGTTGTCTTCCCTTCCCAGAATCTTATTGGTCTCGCTCACGCCTTTCCACTCTTCACGGGTCTGACCGTTTTCCATGGCCCGATCAATCCAGGGAATCAAACTTGCTGCCAGCGGCGCACCAAAATTTTCTGTTGGATATTCCGGGCTGCGCACTGTTTCAATCACGTTTCGATCAACATCAAGGATGGCAGTTGCCGGATCATCAAGCAATGAAGCAGAGTTTTCACCGATCATTCGCATCTGGCTCACCAGCTCACGCATATTCTTTGCTCCGGCGCCAGAAGCAGCCTGATAGGTCTGGGAGGTAATCCACTCAACCCAGCCCTTTTCAAAAAGGCCTGCAAGCCCCATGAGCATGAGCGATACCGTACAGTTGCCGCCAATATAGTCTTTAATACCTGCGGCCATTGCCTGATCAATAACCTTACGGTTAACCGGATCAAGCACAATAACACTGTCTTTTTCCATGCGCAGGGTGGAAGCGGCATCAATCCAGTATCCCGACCAGCCGTTGTTGCGCAGCTCAGGATACACCTTTGAGGTATACCCACCGCCCTGGCAGGAAAGAATAACGTCCATATCCTGCAATAATCCGACATTATGGGCATCCATCAGCTCATAGGTTGTACCGTTGATTTTCGGCCCGGCCTGACCCGCCTGCGAAGTTGAGAAAAACATCGACTCAAATCCCTGAAAATCATTTTCTGCACGCATGCGCTCCATGAGCACAGAACCAACCATGCCCCGCCAACCTATGATACCTACTTTCTTCATGATCTTAACCTGGTTTGTGTTACGTTATTTGTTCCGAACAAACATCATTTTCATTTCTTCTGCTGACAATTCTCTCAAACGACCCTGAGATAATGGACCAGCTCACGGCCAATGAGCGGAGCGACACTGTACACTTCCAAAAAATCGTCGCCCTTTGTGCCGGGGTACGTATCTGCCCCGATTATCCTGTTGATTCCCCGCTTTTTAAAACGGCTGCGAGCATCTCCTGCCAGAACAAGATGTGTGGCCATGACCATCACGTCAACAGCCCCTGCCTCGTAACAGCGGTCTGCCGTCTGCACCATTGAACCGCCCGTCCGGATCATATCATCGTATATAATAGCCGTTCTTCCTTTGACTGCACTGGATAACTGACCGACAATAGTTTTATCCATGTCATATCTGTCTTTATTGGCAGCAGTATGCGGACAACCG